>CALDHR010000294.1 GCA_937898585.1 uncultured Oligoflexia bacterium | reverse complement strand
GAAGATTTTCTAAGTCGATTTCGCTTGATATGGTATTTTTAAGATCTTCTAAAATGCCACTGGCCGCTTTTGAGCTATAATGACTGAGGCCATCATAGAAGTAATCCCCCCAAGAGCTACTAGATGATCCTTCTTCTAGGTGAGTGGGGATATTTTCTTCCTCGTTTTCATCAAAACCCTCTGGGATTCCTTCCGTTAGTTCATCTTGATCTAAGGGTTCAGAGCAAGGAGGGTGATCCAGTAGGACAAAGTTATGAAGAAAGTCATCACAGCTAAAGATTTCATGGGACAATTGTGTTTTTTTATCTTCCCGAGAACAAGAGAGTTTTGTGATAAAAAAATTTTTCTTTTCATCTTGAATGATTTTTTTTTCATGAACATTCTGACAGGGAAAACCGTGGCAATCTTTACTTTGGCAGATAATTTCGATGGTTCGGGCCATGGCCCTGGCAAGCTTAGCATTAAAGAATTGTGGGTCTTCCATAATAGCACGGGTAATAGAATCAGAGCTAATTTCTCTGCGAAGAGGTTTTTCAGGAAGAGGGGGCGTGGGAGGAGAAATTGGTTTTCTCCCTTCAATGATGGCGAGGATATCATCGTTTGGAGGGGCCGGCTCTTCTTCAATGAGAACAAAATCATCTAGACTATCAAGACTATCGACACGATGAAATTCATCAATAGATGCTTTGAGACTTTTTTTATAGGCCTCTTTAAATTGTTCAATATGTTCATGGGAAAAAAAGAGGAGCGGTTCTTCATCTTCATCCAAAATAAGATTTATATGTTTTTTTTCAGCGAGAAGAGGAGGAGTAAAAAAGATGACGGAGAACAAAATAAAAATAAAATTAAAGATCTTTTTTTGCTTCAACTCTTCTCCTGATTCTTTTTGGATGAACAAAAGTTAAAGAGAGGGACTATAAGCGTATTTTTAAAAAGAGTTGAAGGGAAAAGGAAATTGAGAAGAAAGAGAGTATTTTTTACTTAAATCGACCTTGCTTGGTTTAGTAAAGAACGCGGATTCTATAGGATTGGAGAGCTGACACCCCCTGAACTTCCCAGCGCGAATCAGAAAAGAAAAGACCAAAGGTGGGATGATAACTAATTCCATTTGTTCGAAAGAGAGTAGCGGCGCTTATGCTACCATCACTGTTTCCACAATTGCTATTATCGCCCACAAGGGTAGAGACTTCATTGGTGGTGAGATTAACTTCTCGAATAACGCAATTATTGTGATCGGCCACAAAAAGAAAATTCCCAGGGGCGCTTATTTTTGAAACAGATCGAAATTTAGTCTGTGTGCTAAAACCATCCACATATCCACCTGTGCTGTAAGTTCCAAAAATAGTAGTAACTTTTTTCGTACTAAGATTAATTTTTTTAACATCGCTGGCCTCTGTGCCAACATAGAGATATTGACCGTCGCTGCTTAAGGCCAATCCATAAGGATGTTTAATCTTTGCACTGGTTCCCACTGAATCAATATTGCCAGCAGAGCCTCTTATCCCCGCAAAATCAATAAAAGAATCGTCCTCGGGATTAAGCTGGTGAATGACGTGCTGGTAATCATTGGCAAGATAGATAAAATTATTATCATAGACTAATTGTGCATTAATAAAACCAGTTAACCCTGAGACTGTCGTAGTTTTTCCTGTTAAAGGATCAACTTTTCGAAGATCGGCTCCTCCTCCGGCCCATCCTGTGTCAGTTACATACAAAGTACTTCCCACCATCACCAGATCCTCTGGCTGAGCAAAACTGGCCGTTGCCCCTGTATCGTCAGCTGAGTCGACACGGGCCTTTGTGCCGTCTCCCGCAAGGGTAGAGACGGTGACATCACTTGGTGAGAGAGTTGAAATATCTGTGATATTGGAAAAATCAAGAGCTCTAATTTTGCGGTTCGTTCCATCGGCCACATAGAGAATATTGTTAGAAAAGGAAAAATAAAGGCCATTAACAGAATCGCTGAATTGGGCCACATCACCTGTTCCATCGGTGCTACCGGCAACACCTGTCCCCGCTACTGTTTTAACAGCGGTAAAATCTTTATAAAGAAAAAGCTCTGAGGCCGTCACAGATTCTTCGCCAATAGTGACAGTGATACTGCTGCTAGTCCCTTGTCCTCCTGAAGGCACTGTGCATCCAATTGTATTGGCGGAGTACAAAGTGATATTGGTACAAGAGTTTCCTCCAATGGTGACAGTGGCCGAGGCCGTAAAGTTAGATCCAGAAATAAGAATTTCCCCTTGGCCCGGATAATACATACTGCTAGGAGAAAAGGAGTGAACAGAGAAGCTGGCCCTGTTTTCATTGAGTTCTTCATCATCTTCACTATTGGCAGAAGTAGAGGCCGTTGATGTTGAACGAGCTGAAGAAGCTGCTGAATTTATTTTATTGTCACAACTCATAAGAAATAAAAGAAAAAGGGAGATTGTTTTTATTTTCATAGAAGACACTTCGGCAACTAAAAATAATCTTTGAGAAAGAGTGAAAGATCCTAGTCCTACAGGTTACTTTTGTGATAAACCTAGCGCTGTATATTCAATTTTATCAATATCAAGAAAATTCATTGGAAAAAAAATGACTTCTGTAAAACTCAAAAATCTCGCCATCGTGGCCCACGTGGATCACGGTAAAACAACTCTTATGGACGGCCTTCTTCGCGATGCCGGTGCTCTTTCAGGACGTGGCGTTCAAGAAGATCGCGTAATGGATTCAGGTGAACTTGAAAAAGAGCGAGGGATTACCATTCGCGCTAAAAACTGCTCTCTTTATTGGAAAGACTATAAAATCAACCTCATGGATACTCCTGGTCACGCCGACTTTGGTGGTGAAGTAGAACGCTCTCTTATGATGGTGGATGGTGTTTTTCTTCTCGTGGATGCCGCTGAAGGCCCCTTGCCTCAAACGCGTTTTGTTCTTCAAAAGGCCATGGAGAAAAAGATTAAAATTAGCGTGGTCATCAATAAAGTTGATCGGCCAGATGAGCGCATTGATGAAGTGATGCAAGAAATTGAAGATCTTCTCCTCGAACTTGCCACTCTTACTGATAACGAAGATTTTGACCTCAATTTTCCTGTCGTCTATGCTTCGGCCAAACAAGGCTGGGCCAGTATGGAAAAAGGGGTAAAAACGGATAACCTCTCTTGTATCCTAGATCTTATGGTTGCCGACTATTACCCAACTCCTCGCATTGAAGAAGGGGACTTGTTGCGTTTCCTCGTTTGTAACCTAACTTACTCTCCTTATCTTGGTCGTCAAATGATTGGCCGTATTCAGCGCGGGAAAGTGAGAAAAAACGGGCAGTATGTTTGGTGCGGTGACAATAATAAACGCAAAAATTTCAAAGTTACCTCTGTTCAAGTTTTCGATACTTTAGGACAAAAAGAAGTAGATGAAGCAGGCGCAGGTGAAATTGTTATTATCTCGGGAATGGATGAGGCCTTCATTGGTGATGGCGTTTGTTCTCCAGAAGACGTCAATCCCTTGCCGCGCATTGCCGTGGATCCACCTACTGTGGCCGTCCACGTATCAGTGAATACTTCTCCTATGAGTGGACGTGAAGGTGAATATTTAACAAGTCGTAAACTTGAAGAAATGTTAGAGAGCGCTTGTCAGCACAATGTATCTCTTCAATTTACTCCTACAGATGATCCTAAAATGTTTCTCTTTAAAGGACGTGGAGAGCTTCAATTGGCCGTTGTCTTTGAAGAGTGGCGTCGTATGGGATACGAATTTATGGTTTCGCGTCCTGAAGTTATCGAAAAGAAAACAGATGACGGAAAAACACTGGTTCCTTTTGAGCAATTAGTTGTAGATGTTCCTACTGATTATACAGGTGCTGTTACTGAGGCCATTTCACAGAGAAAAGGGATTATGAACAATATGGCCCCTCTCGGTGATACGCGAACAAGAATTGAATTTGTTATTCCTTCTCATGGACTTATTGGTTTTCGTTCAGGTTTTCTCAACGTTACGCGCGGTGAAGGACTTATGTCTTCTTATTTTCTTGAGTATAGAGAATTTCCTGGAAAGAAACTAGGTCGCCAAAATGGTGCGATTATCTCTGATAGAACGGGAAAAACGACTGGATATGCTCTTTTTAATCTTCTCAACTCAGGTAAGCAATTTATCAATGTGGGAGAAGAAGTCTACGAAGGAATGGTTGTAGGCGAGCATACGCGAACTAACGATCTCAATGTTAACGTCTGTCGCGAAAAACATGTCTCCAGTGTTCGTACTGCCGGAAAAGATGAAAACATTATTCTTCCTCCTATTCCTGATCGTTCACTTGATTGGGCCATTGACTGGATTGATGATGATGAGTGGGTAGAAGTAACACCTAAAAACATTCGCATTCGGAAAAAAGAACTCGTTCAAAAAAAACGATCTGTTATTCGCTAAATAAATTTTGTAAGATCGTTTTAAGAGGAGGGAAGGTCTGTGGAAGATCTCTTTTTAAAACGAACACTTTTCAAACCCGAACATGAAGAATTCCGTCAAACAGTGAGGCAGTTTATTCGCGAGAATATTACGCCTCACTATGAAGAATGGGAAAAGGACGGCATTGTTCCTCGCGAGCTTTGGAATGAAGTCGGAGAGTTGGGGTGGCTTTGTCCTACGGCCAGTAGTGATTATGGCGGTACAGAGGGTGATCTTCTTTATAATCTCGTCATTAATGAAGAAATCAGTCGCGCGCGCGCTTCAGGTTTTTTTGTCTCTCTTCATAATGAGATAGTCTATCCTTACCTTGAATCCTTTGGCTCAAAAGAACAAAAAGAACTTTATATTCCGCGGGCGATTTCGGGAGAATGTGTTTTGGCGTTGGCCATGACGGAGCCCTCGGTGGGATCTGATTTGGCACGTCTGTCGACAACGGCAACAGAGGATGGTGATTCTTATATTCTCAATGGTAGTAAGACATTTATCAGCAATGGCCAGCTTGCCGATTTATTTATTGTGGCGGCCCGTACAGAGGCATCACCTGAGGCCCCTCATAAAGGGATTACGCTTTTTCTCGTTGAGGCAAAAACAGCAGGATTTAGCAAAGGAAAGAAGCTCTCTAAGATAGGGCTTAAGGCGCAAGATACTTCAGAGATCTTTTTTGATAACTGTCGTATTAGTAAGAAGAATCTTCTCGGCGTCAAAAATCGCGGTTTTTATCATATGATGGAGAACTTATCTTTTGAAAGACTTTCCTTGGCCGCTGGCGGTGTTGCAGCGATGGAGGGTGCTTTTGAATTGACTAAGTCTTATATTCAAGAGAGGGAGGCCTTCAAGCAATCTCTTTCTAAGTTTCAACATATTCGTTTTCAGATGAGTGAAGTGGCCACTAAAATTCAACTTTCTCGCGTTTTTATGGATGAGCTTTACGAGCGTTTGCTCAAAGATCCAAAAGCTGATCTTTTGAGAGAGGTGAGTATGGCCAAATACTGGATTACAGAGACGCAATTTGAAGTAATGCATAAGATGCTTCAGCTTTATGGTGGTTACGGCTATATGACGGAATATCCTATTTCTGGTTATTTTGTAGATGCTCGCGTTCAGAGTATTTATGGGGGAACTTCTGAAATTATGAAAGAGATTATCGCGAAATCTTATGACTTTTAAATGATTTAAGGAAAGCTTATGAAAGTAACGATATTAGAGATGATTATTCGCTATAAAAAAATACTTTCTTACTCTTCTTTAAGTCTTTTGTTGTTACTTTTTATTTATTTGCTACCTTCTTTTTTTGTTCCAAGCAGTCCGCTTCCTTTTCATCTCTCGCTTGTTGAGACACAGGAAGAGTCTCCTCTTTTTGGTATTGATGGAAAAAAGATTTCTCTTTTTGGAAAGATTAAGCTTTCTGGTTGGGCCTTTTCACCAACATCTTTTGATAGGAGAATAAAGAAAATCTATCTTATCGATAAAGATAAAAAATCTCTTCTGGCCGAGGCCTCACTGGATGGTCATCGAAGAGATGTCTCACAGAGTTTTAATTTAGAAGAGAGTGATAATCTTGGATTTGAATTATCTAGTTACATTGGTCTTTGGAAGAAGAATTTTCCTTCTTTGGCCCTTGTTACTTATAGTGAAGAAAAAGGATATCAAGAACTTCCTTTGCCAAAGAATTTTTTTAAAAAACATCTTCGTTTTAACTTATGGCCTCTTTTTTATTTTCCTCTTATTTTATTGTTTTTCTTACTGCCGGGTTTTTTTCTCTTTTTTAGTTTTAAAGAGAAATTTTCATTTCAGAAAATAGATGTTCCTAGAGATGGATTCAAGATTCTCTCTCTAAGTGTTTTTTTTAATATTCTTTTTTATTTGTCGGTAGATATTATTCCTAGTTATCTTTATGGGATAAATCTTGCAGAGAGTACTTTTCTTTTAAGCTATCTTTTTTTTCTTTTTTTTCTTTTCTTTTTCTTTTGGCGAAAAAAACTGGAAATTTCATTTGAAGCATCTTCGTGGCCATTGGTGCGCAATGCTTGTCTAGGTTTTTTTATTTTATCTTTTGCTGCAAGTACATGGGTTTCTTATGATATCAGTGTTTCTCCGGATGGCCCTTTTAGCTCTCACCATATTTCTAGCAAAAAGACGATGGAGGTGCATGTCTCTCATGATAATGTTTTTCAATTTATCAACGCAAAGATTTTTAAAGAGCATGTTCATCCTGATGTTTACTATGGGAATAAAAAACTAGTCTACGAATTTTATCATCGGCCAACTCTTGCAGCGCTGCTTTTTGCTCCTTTATGGAAGATGATCGAGACAAGTCAATTGTTATGGGTGAAAGATCAGTTTTTTTATACGATGTTTGGGATTTTGTTAAATGGTCTGGTGATTTTTCCTCTTTTTTTCCTTCTCTCTTTTTTGACAAAAGAAAAAAATATCTCTTTGAAGCAGATGCTGGCCTCCGTTGGTGCTATTTTTTTTGTGAATATGTTTTTCACCTGGTTTAAGCTTGCGGGCGGTGCTTTTGTTTTGGCCGGAATTTATCTTCTCTATAAAGAGAAAAATTCTCGCTCAAGTTGGGTGTGGCCCTCACTTTTTTTTGGTCTTGCTTCTCAGATGCATCCGGCGAGTATTTTCGCTTTGCCACCTTTTTTGCTTTTTTTCCTCTGGGGAAAAAAGCTGAAAGATGTTGTCTTTTCTTTATTTCTTTCGGGAGGAATTATTGCTCTTTGTAATATTCCTTGGAGTTATGTCAAAAAGAAATTTTTTGTAGAAGATTATCTTTTAATTAGGCAGTTTTTTCTTAATGGAATGAATCTCGATTCGCTGAGTTTTTCTACCTTTCCTTGGGATTGGGAAAAGAGGGTTGTTCAGGTTGCAGATTTTTTTATTCTCTCCGATATAAAAAGAATTTTTTCAAATCCTCATTCTTTTTATGAGTTTCATCGCTATAAACTAGGAACTTCTGCTCTTTTTATGTATGAACTTCTTATTCCCTTACTTCTTTGCTTTTTTCTCTACTTTAAGTTTAAAACCAAAGAGAGTCTGGCCCCTTTAAAGCTTTCCTCGTTTTTAGTTTTCTCTATTCTTTTAACTTGCTTTGTCAGTTTGGCCTCTTTCCCCGTCAATCACAGTGTGGCGCAACCTCTGGCGAGTCTTGTCTTTATTCAGGCAGGCATGACTCATTTTATCTGGCATTCCAGTAAGAAGTGGGCCCAAATAGTTTGGGGATGGAGCGTATCATCGCTTGTTTTTCTTTTTATTATGATTGCTTGAAAATCTACATTCGTGGATTTCGTTATTTCGATTAAATGAAATTAGGAAAAAAAGTTTATGGCGATTGAGGAGTTCTTCTATGACCGCAAACCTCATCCATAAAAGAAGCAAGAGGGTTATTTCTCAATTTCTTAACAACTCTTTTAAGGGTTGGATTTTTCTTATGTTTTTTCTGTATTGCTTTAACCGTATATCTCAAAAAACGATGACCAAACTCAAGACCTTTAAAAGTGCTATCGACAAAAAATTTACTCTTTTTTGTTAAAAATCCTTCTTTGTTTATTTGATATTTCTCCTTAAGAGATTCTATCATTCCTGTGTTTTGTCTAATTTCTGAATCTTCAACTCCTGTTAGATGAGGATTTTCTTGGCTTTTTTCAAGAATTTTATTCTGCTCTTTAAGAGATTTTATTTGTTCTATGGCCCTTCTTTGCCTTGACTCAACTCCCTGTCTTTTTAAAAATTCCATAGAGAAAAGAGAGTTAACAGAGGCGGCCAGAAGAGTGAGGGTGATCCATTTTTTTAAATTCATGGTGCTATTTCCTTAACTAAAAAATAAAAACTTTTGTGATTCTAAAGGCATTTCATTTTTTTAAAAAGAAGAAGATGCTTACTGGTCCTGACAAGGACGGTAATTTACTGTTTTTACAAGAGTTAAATAAATGTTATTTTTGAGAATCAAGATTCCTTATTGCCTTTTTTTTCTGTCAACACCACAAATCCCATCAAGTGTCGTGGCAATGGAATTCTCTCTTAGAAGGTCAAGAAATCCCTTGAGAGAGGTTTGACCTTGGGGAATGCTCATTTGAGCACGCTTTGCAGCTGACCTTAAAGAGTAATGAAGTAACTCAAGTCCAGTAAAAAAGATATCTGTTGCAACTTCAGGAACAGCAGACCATCCAGGTAAATAGGCCTTCTCGGCAAATTCATCAGAGACTTTTTGGTAACCTTCTTTTTTTACTTCTGCCGCTCCTTGTTTGGCCTGAGAGAAAACCCCTTGACCTATGAAAGCAGCTTTTCGAAAAATACTGCCGATCTCTTTTTCTTTTTTTTGTTTTTTTCTCTTTTGAAATTCACTGCGTGCTAGCTCCTCTTGTTCTTTGGCCTTATTGGCAAATTGAAGTGAAGCGTAGAAAAGTGCTCGGCGCTTTCGTGATTTTTCAGCTATTTCTTGTATAGATTCAAGATAGCTGACGGCCTGAAGAGAATTGGCCAAAAAAGTCGCAAGAAAGGTAAGAATGTAAATAGATTTCATGGCGTTCATTAAAAAACTCTTTTTATAAAATAAATGAGAACAGGAGGTCATTTAGAGGAACTTTGAGTTTATTGCAAAATTTTTTTTTATGATTTGAGAGCTAGTGGGTTAATCTCTAGCGAGACTAAACCAAAGAGCAATCCTATGTATCATCTTATCCGCCCCCTTCTCTTTAAAATGGACGCTGAAGACGCCCATGAATTTATCAAAAAGAGCATCGCCTCTCTTCCTTCTACTTATAGATTTTTTTGCCGTGAAAACTACAGTAAAGCTCAAAAAGATTTACGGTTCACTCAAAAAATAGGAGATCTTGTTTGTCCCTATCCTGTGGGAATTGCAGCAGGGCTAGATAAAAATGCTGAGATGATGGATTTTTGGCGTCACTTTCCTCTAGGACAGATAGAAGTAGGAACAGTGACAGTCAGACCTCAAGAAGGAAACCCACGACCCCGCCTTTTTCGCTTAAAAGAAGAACAATCTCTTCTCAATCGCATGGGGTTTAATAATGACGGCAGTGATATTGTCTTAGAGAGACTAGAGCGCTATCGGCATCGTTATGGGTGGAAAAGTGGAGGGCCGCTTATTGGGGTGAATATTGGGAAAAATAAAGAGACATCACTTGAAGCCGCTCACAGGGAGTATGCTTTGTTGGCCCAAAAATTTAAGGGTGTTGCCGATTATATTGCCATTAATATTTCGTCACCTAATACCAGTGATTTGAGAAATTTGCAGTCTGCTGATTACCTCGAAAACTTGTTGGAAAAAGTAAAAGAAAAAGCAGAAGGAAAAACTCTTTTACTCAAAATTTCACCAGACTTAACCTTGCAGGAAGTCGATGAGATTTTTTCTCTTTGCCAGAGAATGAAAGTCTCTGGCATTATTGTCACCAATACAACAATAATAAAAGAGGTGGGCGTTGGCGGTGTTTCCGGCAAGATGCTCTTTGAGAGGGCAAAAATTATTCGTCAGCATCTTCTTGAACTCAATAAAGGGAATGAACAATTTTCTATTATTGGATCGGGTGGTTTTAGTAAGGTTGAAGAGATGAAGGATTTTTGGGAGAAGGGCGGAAGTTTGATTCAACTTTATTCCGCCCTGATTTATGAAGGTCCAGGGATCTTTGAAAAAATTAGAAGCTGTATGCTAAGTTAAAAGAATGCTCATTATAAGAGTTATCAAGCCCAAGAAGTGTATTTCTTCTTTTTTGTACAACGATATTATTTTTATAGAAGACATCAAAAGATTGTCCTACGTAATAAAAGAGTGAGAGATCATTGTTGAGTTCATTATAGTCTGTGCTGCTATCACCTGTTTTAAGATCGCTACCAATCGTATAAGTTAACTGATTAATGAGACCCATTTTAGGACAAAACTTAAAGGCCATTCGCACAAGAAATTTATGGTGAAAATATTCAGCACTTTTTTCTTCAATAAGCGTATCGGCGCTAGTGACAACATTGTATTTGAAATATTCATACATGGGGGCGTAGCCAAAAGAGATTTCTCTAAACATTCCACTCATGAAAAAACCGTATTCGAGTCCAATAGGATCAATGCGAGTTCCGTAGTTAATCCCTTTATTTTTTCCCCAGCGATGACGATTGAATCCTACTGATGAATGAACAGTTAGACCATCGGCCAGCATACCTGTGTACATTTTAAAATTGTAATCAATCTTTTGGATAGCTTGATCACTGTTGGCATAATATTGCTTAGGGGCCTTAAGAATTTTCACATCAAAGCTATGGGCCGTTTTGTATTGATCTTTATAAAATGTATCTTGGTGACGAAACCCAAAGGCCACATCTTCAAGAGTGAGGAATTTATTGAGTTGCATGGTTCCCACATAAAGCCAATCTTTATTAAAGGTATACCCTTTTTGATCTTCCTCTTCTTCATGATGGTTTGCTTGAAGAGAAAAAGGAGTGACATTAATGGACAAAAGAAGGAATAATCCCGAGAAAAATGATTTCATATGATACCCTATCATCTTAAAGTTAACTGCATTTCAAAAATATAATATATTTTTTTTGGAAAAAAAAGAGTGTATGGCAATTTTGTTCTCTTGATTTTTGATTTTTATCTCAATCACACAAAACAGGTAAACAATTGGGATCTGGTT
>CALDHR010000293.1 GCA_937898585.1 uncultured Oligoflexia bacterium | reverse complement strand
CATTAGAAGCACCCGAGCAGCGAAATAAATAAAAATGGCCAAGCTTCTTTTTGTCAGAGAGTTGCTTGATAATATGTTGAACGCGTTGGTTATGCCGATTCACTTTGTCATCACTTATCTTAATCTATCGCTAATATTATGAGGGAAGATGAGGGATGATTTTTTGAAAAATCTCCTCGGGCGTTTTATCTGCCTCAATAGTTTTTATTCTTTCACTGAAAAGTTTCTGGCATTCAAAGTACCCCTTTAGGGTTTTTTCTGCAAACTCTCTTCCTTTAATTTCATATTGATCCAGCTCTTCTTGGCGTCCTTTACGGCGCAGGATTGCTTGCTTGGCATCCAAGTGAAGAAGAAAAGTTTTATGTGGTAAAAAATGAAGAGGAGGATGAGCGTGCATGGAAAGAACCGTTTCAATGCCTAAATCCTCTCCCACACCTTGATAGGCCAGAGAGCTATCGATATAGCGATCTAATAAAACAACACGGCCAGGTTCCTGAATAAAAGGAAGAATTTTCTCGGTAATAAGCTGAGAACGCGATGCGAGAAAAAGGAGTAAATTGCTATGAGCGCTCCTTTTGATAGGCGATTTGAGAATGAGAGTGCGAATTTTTTCGCCCAGCTCAGTTCCCCCTGGCTCGCGAAGTAACAAAACATCAAATCCTTTTTTCTCTAAATACTCACTAGCTAATTGAATCTGAGTGGATTTGCCTGTTCCATCACCTCCTTCAAAAGAGAAAACGAAGCTATTTTTTGTGGAAGGGAAGGGATAAAATTTGTTTGTGATTTGTTTGTCCATGCTGACAAAATAACAATTCTAGAAAGAGAGGTCCAATCTTTAATGAAGTTCGTATTCAGGTTCTGGAGGGAGAACTGGTTCTTTATTTCCCTCTGGTGCAGGAGGAGGATAGGCCTCTTGACCAAATTGAGGAAGATCATCTTCTTGGGTGTCACCGAGTTCTTCTGGATAGTTCTCAGGAGAATCCTCTGGGTAAATTTCAGGATCTTCAATTTCTTTCTCCGCAGCAGGAACTTCTTTATTGTAGATTGGATGATCTTGATGAGGAGCAGAAGAGGCCTGAGCGGGGGATCTTTGGACTCTTGCCTCGGGAACAGGAGCAAACTTTTTCTCCATTAATAGTTTCTTCTCTCTTCCTTCTGAATTCTTTTTTGCTAGCTTTTTAGAAGAAGCACTATGAGCTGTAGGATTAGATGAAGAGGAAGATCCTTCATTAAATTTCTGGACGGCAAAATAAAGACCCAAAGAAATAGTTCCTAGGGGAAGAACAATTTTCAGTATTTTAGAAAGTGAATAAGATGATTTTTTTGGCACGATATCAATTTTTTTGAACTCTGTGGTTCCCTTGCTTTGTAAGACTATTTGATGAGGTTTATCATTTTCATCGTCTTCTTCTACTTCAAGAATAAAAGGAGTACTCTCTTTAAAGAATTTATTGAGGAGTGCGAGCCCCCAAACTATTTTTTCTGAAGTCTTTGAATTGGGCAGAACATAAGGGCGTGACTCAGGAGGGGGAGAGTCTTTTAAATGAGTAGGAAGATCTTTAAGGGATTTTTGACCAAAAAAATCTTTTATCTCACTCATCTCATAGGCCTTCATCCACTGTTTGCCATCTGCCTCGCAGACGAGATGAAAGGGGAGGCAGCGATTTTCATCAATCATTTTTTCTAGGGTTAAAAGAGAGTAAGGACCTTTTTTACTTCCATTGTGTAGAAGGTAAAATTCTTTTGCAGGTTGCCCATCTTCTTGCTTCTCACTTGCCTGTTTGCGTTGAAAAACAGGATAGCGATAAATAGGAAGCCAGAGAGGATTTTTAAAACTAGAAACCTTTGTATCGCGAGGAAAACTAGGATGCTCTTCAAGAAAACGTATAAGTTCTTGCTGTTCAATAGGACCTAGAGGCTCTTCTTTGATAAGCATAAACCAAAGTTGATGAAGATCAATTTTCCTCTCTTCAATTTCGCGATCTGTTAAAATATGTAGCTCACCATTTTCAAGAAAAATGGTGTTCTCTGCGCCCGATTGCGGTAATTGTTTTTTGATTGAACTATCTTTCATGGATAGCTGTTCGGCAAAAAGAGCTCTTTATTGAGCAAAAAGTTGAGAAGCGTGGTGAACTGATGAAAAAAGAGGAAAAAACTTCCCTCGAAAAAGGGTGATCTTCCCTTTATTTTAGGTTAATTGACTTTAATTATCCCTTTTAAAGAAGGACAACATTTGCAGGCCTTGAACGTCCAGCAGGAAAGCAAACCCTTTCACATTGTTTCTTTTCGTTTTTCCAGTTTAGGAGACGTGATTTTAAGCACCTCTCTCTTTCATCTTCTGAGAAAAATTTATGGGCCAAAGCTGCGCCTTTCCTTTTACACCTCAAAAGCAATGGCCCCCATACTGGAAAATCATCCTTTACTGGACGCCGTTTACCTTCATTCGCGCCAAAAAGGTCTGCGCGATTTTAAAGAACTTAAAAAAACATTTAAGAAGATTCACAAAGATCATCCCGTTGATCTCATCATTGATCACCACGGCTCTCTAAGAACCCTTTTTCTGCGCTTCTCTTTTCTGTCCATCCCACGCATTGTTCTAGATAAAAGAACAATTGAACGCTGGTTGCTGACAACCTTTAAAGTGGATTTTCTCTCAAGGCAGTTTAATAAAATAGAGAAGAGAAAAAAAAGATTGGGAGAGTTGTTGCTTCGACGCAATGCTCGCGATGTTCTCCCTCTTTTTTCCTCAGAAGATGATCTTCATTGGGTGGAAGAAACATCGCCTTTATCTAGTGCTGCCCTGAAAGAAAATGAAGGATCAAGAAAAAAGATCATTGCTTTTATCCCTTCGGCATCCTTTCCCGAGAAGAGATGGTCGGCCGAAAAATTTTATCAGCTCATAGAGACAACTCTTGAGAGTGAAGAATTCTCTGCTTATAAATTGAAAGTATTGGCCGGACGAGATGATAATTTTTGTCGAATCTTTGACAAGTTGGAAGAAAAATTTCCAGATCGCTTTATCAATCTACAAGGAAAAACATCGCTTCTGGAATCGATGGAAGTTCTCAATGAGTGTTCTTTTTTTGTGGGAAACGATACAGGTCTTCCTCATTTGGCCGAATCCCTCAATACGGCCGGTATTTTTATTTTAGGCCCAACAGGAGAAGAATTTGGCTTTTATCCCCATCTTCCTTTCTCTCAAGTGGCCTCAATGGATAATCTATGGTGTCGGCCTTGCACTACGAACGGGAAGGGAAATTGTATTAGGAGTAGGCGTTATTGTTTAGAAAATATTGAAGTGAGTAGCGTCTTTCAACAAATGAAAAGATATTTATGAAGATCATTCTTTTTGCCTTTGATCTCTTCCATCAATATGTTTTGTCTCTCGTTTTTTTCGTTATGAGTTTTTTTTCGTCAAAAATAAAAAAAAGAATTCAAGATGAATTAGATTTTTCAGGAGATTCTCATGTTGATACCGACGGAGAAGTCATAAGAACTTATGAATTTTCTAGTGAAGGAGAATTTCAACAAGTCTACGCTCTCTTTGAAGAAGATCTCAACGCAGGAAAGAAGACTGAACTCCTTTTTTGTTCAAGTAGCGCAATAGGAGTTGTGCGAAAATTAAACCATCCTTTGCTCTCTTGCCGGATGCTTCCTCTTTTAACCCACGGCCCTTATTATGGAAGAAAAAGATCTCTTTACTCCTGGTCTCAATCAAAAGAGTTAGTTCTCTGTCGCTATGATTTTTTCCCTCATCTTCTTTTACTTGGATTAAAAAAAGAGAAAATGAGTTTAGTAAATGCCGCCATGACATCGAATAAATCTTTTTTTTATCGTTTTTTCTTGCGTATGGCCTACCCACTATTTCACCATCTTTCTTTTGTGAGTGAAGAAGAAAAAGAGAAGTTTCTTGATTTTATGAAGAGAGAAGATTTAAAGGTGAGTGTTTGTGATTTAAGGATTTTGAGTATCCTCAAGAGAAAAGAGAAAAAAACAAAAAGGGCCATTTATCTTCATTTAGAAAATTTTTTTGAGAGAGAGAAGGAAAAGAAAAAAGTGATATGGGGTAATTTTTGGTCAGAGGATTATTTTCTCTTAGACGGAGAAGAGCACTTCAAGAAAGACAAGAAAAGGATTCATTTTATTGTTCCTCATGATACGTCAAATGAGGCCATTGAAAATGATTTAAAATATCTAGAATACCTCAAAAATAAATATGGATGCTCCTTTCAGCATCTCAAAGAAGATACTTCCATGATAGAGGCCAACTGTTCAATTTATTATCTTCCCTTGCGAGGAATATTATTAGAACTGTATTCTTTTTTTGATTTTGCCTATGTGGGAGGAGGATATAAAAAAGAAGGAATTCACTCACTCTATGAGCCTTTTTTTTCTGGTTGCCTCGTTATTTGTGGTCCCAATATTCACCGCTCAGTAGAATATAATAGACTCAAATCTTTTGCTGTTGAAGGCCTTCTTATGGCCTTAAAAGAGGAAGAAAGCAAAGAGGCCCACTGCCAGCAAGTTATCTCTTTTATGAAAGATGAAAACTTAGTTGTTTTAGCAGAAAAGAAAAGACAAGTAATTTCAAAGCTTGTTAGTATGTCAAAAATAGAGATGAGTGAAGACGTCGGTTGAAGGGGAAACATTGGTGAAGAATAATATTTATGCTCCACTAGAAAATAATTCGTACGATTATATTATTTGGGGAAAGAATCATCTCTCTCTTCTTGATGCCATCATATTACAGCAAAGAACTAATAAAAGAGTATTGTTGGTTGATGATAAAAATATTGGAGAGTTGGCAGAGAGACAATTGTCCATTAATTTATTGGAGAAGTGTTATTTAAAATTGCTGGGAAGTGAATTAAATCTTGATTGTATTTTTGAAATAGAGAATTTTCTTTCTATCGAAGAATTTCATTTAGTCACAGAAAAAGATTATTTACTTTTTGGAAGATCATATAGTGAGACTCTTCGAGAGTTTGAACGCAAGCAAGAGTGGCGCTTCTTATCTCCTTTTTTCAAAGGATTTTATTTTGGTCGAAACGAAAATGATGAGCAATTAGATGAAATTTTTTATCGGTTGGCCTTACAGTTGGCCGAAATTTTCTATGCTCATCCACCTGTAAACTCTACCGTGAAAAAAGCAGAGCATCTTTTTCCTAAATCAATTGATGATCTTTATCGCTTTTGTGTTCGATCCTTTTCGTCTTCTCCTAAAGATCAAACAGACTCTGTTCGTTGGCCAAGAGAAATTCTCTCTCCTTTGAAAATTTTCTTCACAGGAACAGTCTCCGATCATTTTTCACGCAAAGAGTTTTATTATTTTTTTATTTCCTTGTTTGGTCCGCGCTATCGCATCAATGAAAGAAAGTTGACCGATTCCTTGGAGCAAGACTTCTTGAAAAGAGGGGGAAGTATTTGTAAAGGAAATGTGACCAGCGTGGAAGTAAAAAAAGGAAAGATTGAAAGTATTGATGTTGATTCTTTTTATGGAAGGCTTAAGGCCAAAGAGTTTCATCTTTGGAGTGGAAATCATCTTCCCACGGCACCGAAAAAGTATTTTGAAAAAGATGTTTTCTCTCGTCTCGATGTAGAATTTTCTGCCTCTGACAAGTTTATTTTTAATGAAGAAAAAACTCTTCTCTGTTCTTCTTTTTTTACAGAAGGGCCAATTCCCCTTTCTTTTCTCTCCCCTTTAAAAGAGAAAAATAAAATGAAACTCTCTCTTATTTATAAAAACAAGCACAACATAGGAGAGCAGTATTTTTGGGAGGGAGTGAATCATAAAATTGAAGATCTTTTGCGCCAATGGCCAAGCCTAGAGTCTTTTTCTTTTCCAAAAGAAAAAGAAATAACCTCATCTCAAGAAGGATGGTCTCATTTCTCTCAAAGAAAAGGGAAAGAAGAAGGTCATTTTGCCGGTCATTTTTATCGTCCTTATGAAGCAGAGGAATTCAATTTTGGGAAAGGTGGAGAAGAGAAGAGCTATAAAGTTGATAATTTAATTCATTTTCATCCAGAAATTCCAACCCTTTGGGGGAACTTTTCCCTTCTTTTGTATTACCGCTGGGTATTAGGAAGAGAGAATTAATTGCCTTAGTTTGTTTTTAAAGGGCCTTCTGTTACCTTAAGGCCATGAGAAAAAATATTCTTGAGAATAAAGAAGGGCAAACGGCAGTAGAGTATATTATTCTTTTGGCCGTCGTCTCTATTATGACTTTAGGAATAGGGCGAAGAGTGAAGTCTTTTGTTATTGGAACAGGAAATTGCCCAGGTCCTGGCATTGTTTGTATGCTGCAAACAAATATCTCAGAGACTTCCTTTAGCGGAAGTTACCAGTATTTTCCCCTTATGAGATGAATTCTTTTTAAAAGTGAAAAAATAAAATTATCTTTTAGTCACAAATGATTTGTCATGAGATTTATAAGGAATGAAATTTTTTTTGATTATCCTTATCTTTTTCTCTAACTCTGAAATCATCTCTGCTTTCACATTAGATGATGAATTAAAAGACCAATTGGATCATATTTTTCTCTATGGTGAAAATTATCAACTTGAAAAAACTAAAGAAAAAGTTCATATTCTGAGGGCAAAACCTCAGAGGATTGACTGGAAAAAACAACTTCTGTTTTCATACCCCTTTGCCTATCATCTTTCTTTTTTTCAACAGCAAAAAGGCCTAGGAGTAGGATACGACAAAAAGGAAGAAAGCTTTTTATTTTTACTTTCCTATCTTAAGAATTACGAAAAAGAGTTTTTTAACTTTCATCCCCTTAAAAGCTTTTATCAATTTTCTCTGCACTATTATCTGCGAAGTAAAAAAATCCAACTCAATTTGACGCCTCTCCTGCTTTCATGGAAAAAGGTAAGTCTAGGATTTGGTATAACAAAAGAGGTTCTTTCCCTTAAAGAAAAAATCTCGTGGAACTCCTCAGACCTTTCCCCACAGTGGCAGATGAAGGGAATGATTTTTTATTTGTTTTAAAGTTATCTTTTTACAGATAAGATCAGTGCGCTTTGTTTCTATTTGATTTGAAAGAAAAATGACATGATGAGGAGATGACTTATGAGAGATGTTTATCTTGTATCTGCATTGCGTACACCGCAGGCAAAATCGGGAATGAATCTGAAGGATGTCCCTGTTCCCTTTCTAGGAACACCTTTGTTGCGACGTATTATGGATGAGCACCAACTTCCAAATGATGGTGTTGATGAAGTGATCGTAGGAAATACAGGAGCACCGGCAAAATACCCTAATATTTCCCGCGTTATTGCTCTTGAAGCAAAATTATCAGATAAAACCAGTGCCTACACCGTTCATCGCAACTGTGCTTCTGGAATGGAGGCCCTCTCGCAGGCATTTGATAAAATTTCTCTTGGACGATGCGATGTCATTTTTGCAGGTGGAGTGGAATCCATGTCCCAAATGCCCCTCATCTACGGTAAAGAAATGACGGAATTTTTTATCAGTTTGATGAAAGCAAAAACCGTCTCAGATAAGATGAAAATTGTCTCTCACTTTCGCCCCAATTACCTCTCTCCCGTTATCGCTGTCGAACAAGGACTCACAGATCCCGTTTGTGGCCTAAACATGGGACAAACAGCAGAACTTCTCACAAGAGTTCATCATATTACCCGTCAAGAGCAAGATGAATTTGCCAATAACTCCCACTTTAAGGCCGTACAGGCACAAAAAGAGGGAAAATTTGATGACGAAATTTTTGGGGTCAGCTATGGCCTTAAATTAGATAAATTTTTGACAAGTGATGTGGGACCACGCGCCGAATCAACAGTTGAAGGCCTTGCCAAAATGCGCCCCTACTTTGATAAAAAATCAGGAAGCGTGACCGTCGGAAATAGTTGTCCCATCACCGATGGTGGCTCCATGTGTCTTCTCGTCTCAGAAGACGCTTTGAAAAAATACAATCTCACCCCCATGGCCCGCATCGTTGATTATAAATTTGCAGGACTTGGCCCTGATCGCATGGGAATGGGCCCCCTTGTTTCAACTCACGCCCTTCTCAAACGCACTAAAATGACTCTTGACCAAATGGACCTCGTGGAGCTCAATGAGGCCTTCTCCGCCCAAGTCCTCGCCGTCCTTAAAGGTTTTAAAGATAAAAAAGTGGCCAGTGACTACGGAATCGATGAAGTGATGGGAGAACTTCCCCTGGAAAAACTCAATGTCAATGGAGGAGCAGTGGCCTTAGGACATCCCGTTGGTTCCACAGGATCTCGCCTTGTTGTAACTTTGGCCCACGAACTCAAACGTCGCAAAGCAAAATACGGCCTTGCAACACTTTGTATCGGTGGTGGTCAAGGTGGCGCCATGATGATTGAAAACTTTAGTTATTGAGGAGTAAAAAAATGGTAAAAGCTAAAAATCTCAGTTACGAAATTAAAAATAAAATTGCCTATGTAGGTTTCGGATACGGTGATGAGAAATCCATGACCACGCTTTCAAAAGATAGCTTGATGGAACTCAAAGATATCGTGGAAGAAATTCACAAAAAATCCACGAAAGAAGTCGCCGCCCTCATTTTCTTTACCCATAAGGAAAACTGCTTTTTGGCAGGGGCCGATATTAAAATGATCGATGGAATTAAGACGGAGCAAGATGGTGTAAAAGGTGCCGAAAGTGGGCAAAAAATTTACAACCTTATAGAAGATCTCAAAATTCCCACAGTGGCCTGCGTCCATGGTGTCTGTCTAGGAGGGGGTACAGAGCTTGCTTTGAGTTGTCGCCATATTATTGTGAGTGATTCTCCAAAGACAATTCTCGGTCTTCCTGAAGTAAAACTAGGAATCCTTCCCGGTTTTGGCGGAACTTATCGCATGCCTCAAAGAGTGCCTCTTCATGTGGCGCTTGATCTTATTTTGGCGGGAAAACACGTCAATGGGAAAAAGGCCGTCAAACTTGGGCTTGCCGATGAAATGTATCCTAAAGAAAAATTACTAGAGATGGCCGAGACCCTTTTCTCAAAACCTAAACAGTTTAAGCAAAAAAGTGGACTTAAAGCTTCTCTTGAACATATGGCAAAAGATAATTTTATTACCCGAAAAATTATTTTTCAAAAGGCCCGCGAAAGTGTCTTGAAACTGACAAAAGGTCATTATCAGGCCCCACTAAAAATCCTCGACGTGATGGAAGAAGGATCAGGACGCGGACGGGAGAGTTATTTAAGCATGGAGGCCCAGGCCTTCGGCGAATTATGCGCTTCCGAACAAAGTCGCAACTTGCGCCACGTTTTTTTTATGATGGAAGGGGCCAAACGCTATACAGGACCCGCTGCGGATGCGGCAAAAACGCCAAAACTTAAACGCGGCGCTGTTCTTGGTGCTGGGATTATGGGAGGCGGGATCGCTTGGCTGATGGCCGAAAATAAAATGATGCCTATGATGAAAGATCTCAATTTAAAGGCCATTGAACTTGGACTTAAACAATCAGGTGACAACTTTTTTAAATCTCACATTAAGAAAAAATTAACGCGAGATGAAATGGAGAGACGCCAGCGCTCCATTTATCCTCAAATGGATTTTAAAGGATTTAAAAGTGCTGATCTTATTATTGAGGCCATTGTAGAGAATATCGATATTAAGAAAAAAGTTTTTAGTGAAGCAGAAAACTATGTACGCGATGATGCCATTCTTGCTTCTAATACGTCTTCCTTAAGTGTATCGCAAATGTCTACGGCCCTGAAACGGCCTGAGCGTTTTGCAGGGCTTCACTTCTTTAACCCCGTCAACAAAATGCCTCTCGTTGAAATTATTACACATGACAAAGTAGCGCCTGAAGTAGTGAAGGCCCTTTATGATTGGGTCGTTTCCACAAAAAAAACACCCGTCATCGTGAAAAATGGACCTGGGTTTCTCGTCAACAGAATGCTCTGCCCTTACATGAATGAGGCCGCCTATCTTCTTGCTGAAGGTGTTCCCCTTAAGCAAATTGAAGACGCTAGCTTAAATTTTGGTATGCCGATGGGCCCTTTTCGCTTAATGGATGAAGTGGGACTCGATACGCTCGTAAAGGTAGGGAAAATTCTTGAAGAAGGATTGGGTGATAGAACACGTGCCTGTAATCTTTCGGAGAAAGTAGTCGAGCTCAATTATTTAGGAAAGAAAAATAATAGAGGTTTTTATCGCTATACAGAGAAGGGAAAAGAAGATGGTTTTAATGAGGAGCTTCTTGCAGCATTAAAACTTCCTCGCATTGATCTCACTGAACAAAAAATTCAGCAGCGCCTTTTTATGCCAATGATTAATGAGGCCAGCTATATCTTAGAAGAGAAAATTGTAGAAAATCCAATAGATGTAGATCTTGGAATGATTTTTGGAACAGGATTTCCTCCTTTTCGAGGTGGCCCTTTAAAGTATGCTGATTCAAAAGGAATTGATTTTATTCTCAAAGTGTTGCAGGAATTACAAAATGAAGTAAGTCAGGCCCGATATGCGCCTAGTAACTTTTTATTAAAAATGCAAAAAGAGAAAAAGAAATTCTATGAGTATGCCTAGAAGGCATTTTTTCCTTTATTTTACGAAGTATTTATTTCTCAGTAAAAGTCGGCAACCCATCGTGCTCTTGGCGATGGGAGGCCTTTTTTTGTCAGCACTCTCTTTACTTGTCCTTCAAAGCACAATGGGAGGGCTGCAGGCCAATATTCTTCATCGCTCTAAAGAAATTTTAGGGCATCAAACAATTTATCTTAAAGAAAAGCAAAACCCCAAAGAACTAGACTCTTTGCTTGGCCTTCTTAAAGAAAAGAACATTTCTTTTACTCTCGAAAGAGAAATGGAGTTGATGGTAAAATCTCAGCGAGGAATCGAACCTCTTTTTTTTCATGGAGTAGATGAAATAAGATCAACTTATTTTCCTTTATTTATTGAGAAAGAACTTCTCCCTTCAGGCGTTTATTTAGGAAATTATCTTCTGCAAAAACTTGGAACTTATACGGGAGGAAGTGTAACTTTTATCTCGCCGGCCCATATGGATGTTTTATTTGGTGAAGTTCCACGAGAAATAGGAGATGAGGTTGGGGGAAGTTTTGTCACTCAGGTCCCCGAAGTTGATGAATTTCATGGATGGGCCAGGGCCTCCTTGCTTCATAATCTGGCAAGAGATATTCACTATGATAAAATACGCGTCTACGAAGAAATACCAGACCTTTCATTGGAAGACTATAGTGTCATTTCAAGAATCTCTTCGTGGGAAAAAGAACACGAAAGCCTTGTTTATGCTTTAACTCTTGAGCAAAATGTCATGAAGCTTCTTTTTGCTTTTATGGCCCTTTTAGTTGGGGTTATTATTTGGATTGGCCAGCTTCTTTTTTTGCGTAAGATTCTTCCTGATATGGCCAGTCTTTGGATTCTAGGAAGCCCTTTAAGAGAAGTATCACGGCATTCTTTTTTCCTCTTGATTTCTCTTTGCTTTATGGCGTGTGGAGGTGGGCTTTTAGCAGGATCGGCCATTTTGTTTGTGCTTGATTATTATGGACCTAATATCATGCCTGATATTTTTGTTGAGCAGGGCCTTCCTGTTCTTTATAGTTTATCTTCATATGTTATCTCTTTTTCTATCCCTTTTTTCTTTTCTCTTTTTTTTTCCTGGATAGTTTTTAGGCACAATGATTTTAAACGAGAGAACTTTCTTAGTTATATGAAGATGTATTAATGATGAAAAAAATTATTGTTATTGGAAACGGAATTGCTTCTACTTTATTTGTCTATTTCCTGTCTCAGAGAGTAAAAGAAAAAATTGAAGTCTTATCATTAGCAGATGATGATCTTTTTCCCCGCTGTACACTAAAATCAACTTCTTTGGTGGCCAAAAGAGGGGCCAAAAAAGGGACACCTCTTGGTGATTTATTGACAAATTCCTTTGATGAAGTGGAGTCTTTTTTTTCTTTTTGGAAAAATAAATATCAATCGATTCAGAGAGTTGAAGTGACGTCTCTTTGTCAGAAGGGATCGAAATTTGAGGAAGATTATTTAAGACGTTTTTTAAATCAAGTAAAGGATGAAAATGATTTCCTTGAATTTAAAGAATGGGGGTATCTCTTTGATGCAAAAAAAATTCTTGAAGATCTTGAACAAGAAATAGTTTCATCAGAAAACATTTTATGGAAGAAAGAAAAAGAGGCGGTTGTACGCTCTTTTTTTTGTAGTGAGAAAGAAAAATATACCTTGCAATGCCTTTCAGGAAAAGAAATTGAAGGGAAATATCTTTTTTTTGGCACAAACGCTTATTCTTCCTTATTGCTTGATTATCCCTTGAAGAGTGAAGTTATAACAGGTCATTATCTTAAATTTCAATCATGTAATTTAGGTGATAAGAGTTTTGTTTATAATTTACATGAAAAAACATTCACTTATAGAGCAGAGGAGAACTCCATTGAAATAGGAGTTGTGAGTACGAAGGGATTTAATGCTTCCTTAAAAGAAGATCAGTTAAAAGAAATCTATAGTCTCTTTAAACCAATATTCTCAAAAAATATTCCTCCTTTGGAAAAAGGAGAAGTTCTTTTTGGTTATCGTCACAAAATTATGGGGCGTCGTCCAGGTCTTTTTATAGATAAAAAAGTGAACCAATCTATCCTTATGGCCAGCTTAGGAACTTATAAAAATGGATTTAGCTATAATTTTGTTTTGGCCAAAGAGGCCGTTGATGAAATTATGAATCATTGGGCAGAGGTATTGTGATAATGAATGTTGTGTTGGCGGCCTTATTATCAATAACTATATCACCTCCATGATCATTGAGTATTTTTTTAGAAGTGCTTAGTCCTAATCCCGTTCCCTCTCCAATTTCCTTTGTGGTGAAAAAGGGGATGAATATTTTCTCTTGGACATCCAGAGGAATTCCAAGACCACTATCGATAAAATAGATAAAGAGAGTGTTTTCTTTTTCTTCACCTTCTATTTTAATCCATCTTTCTTCCAAATCTTTGATGGCATGAAAAGAGTTGTTGAGAAGGTTGACAAAAACTTGAGTGAGGAGAGAGGCATTCAAGTTAATTTGACGATGAAAGATACTTTTATCTGCATCATAAAAGAGATTTATTTCGCTAGTCTTTGCTTTTTCTTTGAAAACAATAAGAGCAATTCCCATAATGTCATGAATGGCCCCCATCGTTTTTTTACTATTTTCTCCATTATTCGCAAGGCCTCTTACTCCAGCAATAAGTGTTGTCATTCTTTTGATGGTTTTAAGAGAATCATGAATAGCTTCATTGAGCTTTTCATCATCAATATTAATTTTTTTTAAATATTTTTTTATGTAGTTGATACTTAAATCGAGAATAGCAAGAGGGTTATTTATTTCATGAGCAATGCTACTGGTGAGCTCTCCTAGAGATGCCAGTCTTTCTTGATTGAAACTATGTTCTCGCTGTTCGTTCATTATTTTTTGTTGGAGTTTTAAATGTTTTTCTCTTTCTTCAACTTGAGTAACATCAATAAACTGAATCATTATCTTTGCTTTGTCATCTTCTCGTGGAGAGATGCGAGAAATTACTAAGTTGCAATTAAGAGATTCTTGACTCGATAGAAGAGGGTAGTCTATTGTATTTAACTTTGATGAGAGAACAGAGCTGAGTCCTTCTTTTGAACATTTTTCTAATGATTGAAAAAAACGGCCATTTTTTTCTTTTTCTTCTTTGAAGAAATCTTCCCAGTGATTAGACGTTCTGTTTTTTAGCCACTGATTAGTAAAAATAATTTTATACTGGAGGTCTAAAATGAGAATACCAATATTTAAGGAATTGAGAAAAAACAGACTGTTATTCACCTATCCTCCAAATTTTTTAATATAAAGATCAATAGAGTCAAGAAGATTTTTCATGGTGGCATTATCAATAATAAAAGCAATTCTTCCATCAATTTCTAAATGTTCTATTTTAAAAGATGAATTAAGTTGAATAATCCATTCATTGTCTTTGGAGATTTTTTCACCAAATGCTTCAGGAAAGACAATTTGAGGGACAGACGTTTTAATTTCTTTTCCGATAAAATTTCCAAGACCTGAAAGTGCGGAGTTAATAAAAATATTTCCCACTTCTGCTAAGGCATCGCTTTCTAGTTGATCCATTTTTTCAAGAGGAATATCAGGTCCTACTAGGAGACGAGCAATTTCTTTACCCGATAGTTCAGGGTAATACATAACGGCCTGTCCGGATAGCTCGCCATAATATTCTTGAAGTATCATTCCTGAATTTTTATTACCCTGGAGAGAAGAAAAAAAATCTTCTCGGGGAATTATTTCAACATGAGGAAGGTCAAATGTGATTTCAAACTCTTTTCCACTTAGTTCTGATAAGGCCCGAAGAGATTGCCCCATTCCCAAGTTAAAAATTTCTGCCAGCATATCTTTTTGTATCTCACTGATTTTTTCAATTTTATTATTCATGCAAGGATCCCTTTTAGTTTTAAAAATTCTCTTAACTTTTCAACGCTCAAGGGTTTGCCTATGAAAGTTAGACCAAGTGATGTTGCTTTATCTTGAACGGCCTGTTGTATGTTTGCGGAAAGAAGGACCGTCTTACTAGGGTCAATAGGGGTAAAATCTTCTTGAAGGAGTTTTTCTGCCAGCTCAATTCCAGACATATTGTTCATGTTGTAATCAATAAGGGAAAAAGAAAAAGAGTGCTTATTGGCCTTGATATCCTCAAGCGCCTTAGCAGGGTCATTGTAAGATATTACTTGTGCGTCAGGAATGACATCAATGATAAATTTATTAATCATCATGAGTTGGGCCCGACTATCATCGACGGTGAGTACTTTCATTTTTCCTACCTCTGCTTTACTTTATTTTTTTTAGAATTTTCTGATATTCTGATATATATTCTTCCGGATTTTTTTCTCTTTTATTTTTAAGTTCAAATCCTTCAGAGAGTCCACGAGATATAATTTCTTCAAGACCTTCCATGTTTGGTTTATCAATAAAATCAAATGCTCCATATTTCACTGCTTCCATCATGAGTTCATGATTTCCGTGAGCTGTGTAAAAAATAAAAGGAATGTTAATTTTCTCTTTTCGTGCTTTTTTGATAACATCAACACCATTCATTCGAGGCATATTTATATCGCAAATGATACAATGGATGTTTTCTTTGTTTTGAAGGAGAACATTGATACCTTCTTGACCATCTCTTGCTGTGAAAATTTTATCGGCAAGATCTTCTAAAATCATTGATAGGTTTTTGACAATCAACTCTTCGTCATCAATGATTAATAAGTTTTTGCTCATGTTAACCTTTCCTGTTTTTTTCTATAA
>CALDHR010000292.1 GCA_937898585.1 uncultured Oligoflexia bacterium | reverse complement strand
TTAAAGAAAGAAAAAAGATTTTTTTTATTTTTTAAAAAATACTCTTTAGGTCCAATGAGATCTTCTTCTTTTACCTTTAAGGCAGTTCGCTGAGATTCAGGCATTTTACAAATTAAAATGGCCTGATCGCTTACATCGCTACAGTGATAAAATGATTCTATCTGATAGGATTGCACAAGGGTTTTATTTACCAGTTGCTCAATAGAGTCATCTTTAAGTTCAATGAAAGTCGTGTAAGGGTTATTAGAATGAGGAAATTTTTTTACAATCCTCATTGTTCCTGAGCAATTTAACAGAGGCCCTTGCTGAGAAGGTGTTAGATTGCTACTTTCCTTGAAAAACACGCGCATCATTGCTTCTGAATTAACCTCCACTTTTAAAGAAAATGAATTCGTGTCGAGGAAAAGACCTTGCGTTTCACCTTGTTTGACAAAGTTAGAAAGAATAGCACCAAAAAGAGTGGCCCCTCTGAAAATTTCAAAGGAGCTCCCCGATATAGTTTTAAGTGTTACTAAATCATGAACGAGTTTTTGTCCCTCTAGAAAATAGACAAAAAGACCATGCTGTTCATGAAGAAAGTGAAATAATCGACTAGCTGTTTTCATGTTGAGAAAAATATTGTTTAAGGCCGCTACCTAAAGCACCTAGGTTGGGTGAGAGGATTTTTTTAATCATACCTTCAATAGAAGGAAGAACTTTGCTCACTAAGAACTTGGGAACACCAGGGACTCTGTCGGCATAAATAGTAACATCACAGGTGACGATAACTTCTGTTTTTCCATCGGCCGTTTTATTAAAATAATTTGTCCCTTTGGCCGTATAGAGATTGGCCGCCCAGAAAGATTCCAGTTGGTATTCTACTTTGTAATTATCGTTATCCCACGTTGCTGTATCTTTCCAAGAAAAGAGTTCTTTTTTTATAAATTTCTCAGCAATAGCGGGAATATCAACTTTGGCAAACCAATTGTTAATGACAAATACTTTCCCGTCTTCGAGTTCTTTTCTCTCTTTAACTTCGATTTTTTCAACATTGGGAAGATAGGGAGTAATAACATCTAAGCGATCTCTCACTACTTTATAAACTTCATCACGATCTGCATCAATAATATCTTTTTGCTCTAAAAACATAATAGCTCCTTATCGAGACTCTTGTAATGCTTTGATTCTTGCATCAAGAGAGGGGTGAGTGGAAAGTAATTGCATAAAACCAGATCGTCCGCCAGAGATTTTAAAGGCGGCAAAAGATTTTGGTTCTTCTTTAACTGCCTCAGTGGCCACTTCATAGGTACGCTGAAGCTTGCGAAGAGCGGCAATCATTTTTTCTCGACCAACCAGAGCTGCACTTCCCGCATCAGCACGAAATTCTCTCCAGCGAGAAAAGAGTGCAACCACCATCATTCCAAATAATCCAAAGATAATTTCAAAAAGAAAGATGAGAATAAATTCAAAAAATCGAGATCCCCCACGGCCTTCATTATCATTGCTTCTTAAGGCCTGGGCCACAAAAAATGCCGCAATGCGCGCAAAAAACATAACAAAGGCATTAATAACACCTTGAATAAGAGTCATGGTAACCATGTCTCCATTGGCGGCATGAGAGACTTCATGGGCCAAAACACCCTCTATTTCATCCCAAGACATATTCTGAAGAAGCCCTGTCGAAACGGCGATAAGAGCACTGTTTTTTGTAGGGCCAGTAGCAAAAGCATTAATGTCAGGAGAGTGGTAAATACCAACCTCAGGCATTTTAGAAATACCTGCTCGACGAGAAAGGTGATGGATACTTTGAACTAGCTGATGGTATTGACCTCTTCCATCAACAATTTCTACACCCATCATAGATTTTGCCATAAACTTAGAGAGCATAAGTGAAATAAACGATCCGGCCATCCCCCAGACAAGACAGAAAATCATAAGTTGCTGGTAATTAATTCCATAGGCCGTCGCATAATGAGAGACACCTAGAAAATTTAAAACAAGAGAGACCGTCACCATAACTAAAATGTTAACGAGAAAAAAAAAGAAAAATCTTTTTCCTAAGGCCATATAATACCTACCTTTTATGATAATAGTTCTAAAAATAATGTGAGTCTTGCTGAGAAAAAGTCAAGATTCCCTCATCTTTTTTATCTATTATTACACCTATATTGCGCCTTTATGAAGTTATTAATTACTTTCCTTTTTTTGATCCTACTTAAAACAAGCTACTGTTTAGGTCATGAAATTCAAGTTCGAGGGGAGATAAAGAAGAGCGATGAATCAATGCATCAATCAACTTCTCTCTACTATATTGGTGAAAAAGAGGTTTTGACTTATCAGAATGTAAAGAGATTTCTTTCCTCTAAAGGAGATCTTGTTTTTTCAGGAGTTAAAGGAGGAAGTGAAAATAAATTTTACTTAAGAGGGATGGAAGGTAAGTATTTGAGCGTCTACTTTAACGATGTTCCCTACTTAGTTGGCCAAGGAGAAAGAGACGGAAAGTCTCTTGAAGATCTTCCCCTCGATTTTATTGAAAAAATTATCATCAAAAAAGGTCCTGCTGGTGGGCAAAATGGAATGGCCGGAAGTATTTATCTTTATTCAG
This sequence comes from uncultured Oligoflexia bacterium, assembly GCA_937898585.1. Taxonomy (GTDB): domain Bacteria; phylum Bdellovibrionota; class Bacteriovoracia; order Bacteriovoracales; family Bacteriovoracaceae; genus CALDHR01. The sequence continues at coordinate 1,100 of CALDHR010000292.1, read as the reverse complement.
GCCAAACCAATAAGATTGGCAATGATTTTCGTCTTACTTATGAGACAATTAAAAATAGTTCTCTTTCTTTTGCCTCAAGAGATAAAGGCCTCGATTTTTTCTTTAAGCATCAAAATAACGAAAATAATTACTGGTATAAAAATATTTTCCAGACAGATCACAGCAACAGAGAAGAAGATAGAGCTCGGCAGAAAAGATTCTCGCGAGGAGTTGAAAAATTCTCTCTTGCATCAATTCGCTTTCACCAAAGTTCTTTATCTTACAGTGAAAAGAGAAAACAAATTCCAGGTGAAGCGAGAAACCCTTATTTTGCAGTAGAGCAGTTTCAACAATTTGCAACAGCAAATCAATCTTATCAGAAAGATTTAAGCAATAATATTGAAGTGAAAGGAAATTTTTTTCTCGACTTAGAAAGAACGACTATTGAAAACCCTCACCGAGAAATCATGACCATGGGCCCTTTTTATAAAAGTGAGTCATTAAAAAAAGGTGCTCATAGTGAGTTTGTTCTTTTTACGACAGGAGATGATTTTTTAAAAACGGATCTCTCCTTAAATGAAAGTAGGTTTTTTAGTAATTCTTTTTATAGTAGATTCGCAGATCTCTCTTTTTCATCAGCATATCACTTGTTTCTTTATGGAGTGACACTGGATTTTTCTCTTGGATGGCACCAAAGATCCTACCGGCAAGCACATGATCCTTACAGAGCAATAAACTTTCATTTTCAAGTAGTCTTTCCTCTCTTTCAAAAGACCCAATTGAAACTAACCTATAGCGATGGCCACCGTTTTCCCGAAGCAAAAGAACTCTTTTTTCAAGAAGGATACTTCATTGGAAACGAAAAGCTATCTCCTGAACAAGCAAAGCAATTTCAATTAGGTTTTTTCTATAATGATTCTTTTTTATTACAATTCTTTTATACGAAATATGAAAACCTTATTGAAAACATCATGATCTCTGGCCGCTATTATCGTCCCTTTAACCTCAAAGGGGCCGAATCAAGAGGCCTTGAAATAAAGCAAGAAATGGATTTTTTCTTACAAGGAAAAGTTTCTTTTGGGGGATCAATACTAGAGATAAAAAATAAAAGCGAAGGACCT
>CALDHR010000291.1 GCA_937898585.1 uncultured Oligoflexia bacterium | reverse complement strand
AGACGATAATGATCGTTTTAAAGAGGATGAAACAGATAAGAATAAAAAGAAAGACTCCAAAAGAATTATCAAGTTGAAGATTAGTAGGCATTAAACTTAAATAACCTGGCGAAATATTATCAAGTTTATAAAATAAATTTGAGATACCTCCGACTTCTTGAATACCGTAATAATAAAGAAGCCCCATGGAAATAATCATCACAAATGATTGAGCTGCATCAGTCCAAATAGAGGCCCTAATTCCACCTGAAAGACAATAGAGAAAAACAATCACGGCACCAATCATTGCTCCTGTTGAATAATCCCAATCAAAAAGAACATGAAGGGCCTTTGATCCTGCTTTAAACTGGGCGGCTGCATAAATTCCCAAAAAAATAAATGTCACAAGACCAATAATTTTTCTAAGTTTACGAAATTCTCCGCCGTACCATCTACTCATAACACCACCGAAACTTAGTAAGTGTTGTTTTTCAGTGTTCTCTCTTAGTTTTCGGTGAACAAAATTTGAAATGACGTAATCACCTAGAATCCATCCAAACATAATCCAGACAGATTGAAGACCTGTTGTGTAAGTAAATCCAATGAGACCTACAAACATATAACCAGAGTTGTTTGTTGCAACAGCAGAGAGAGCAACAAGCCATGGTGCAATGCCGTGTCCTGCAAGAAGATAATCTGAATTATTTTTTTGGCTTTTAAGGACCGATGAAACTCCAATGAGTATAAAGAGAGCTAAAAAACTTAAAAAACTCAAAGCAACTATATTCATTAAAAACAATCCTTTTTTTAAAAAACATTAGCTTTGTAAACAAACATAGTAATTATGTTATTGCAAATTATACTGAGATATCAAAAAAGAATTTTTATATTTGCCTATTCACTTAATAATTTATAATTTTTCTTTCTCTAATTATCACAGTAACAAATTGTCATTCCATGTTGGCCCTGGGAGGCATGGAGATACTCAAGCTGAGTTTAAAGATTTCTACGAAAGAAAAGTTATTAGTCGATTTAAATTTATATGGGCCGGACATGATCATCATCTCTCATATGAAAAAACTGTTAAAGGAACGAATATAATCATCTCCGAAGAAGGAGATGCCTCGTTATCCATAAAATCAAAAGAGGAAAGGCCTTTATTTAGAAAGACATGGTTATTTTTTTTAATATTGATCACCTTCTCGATAACAATGAAAAAGATATCACTGTTGAATTTACTATTCAAAATTTTCCTCGCCCAACTCTCTTGGAAAGAATGGGCATGTTTCCTATTTCTTAGGATAAAACAGGTCCTATTTCTGTTAAGAAATAAAAATAAGTCGATTCAAAAAAATTAAGCTCTATACCTCTGCATAAAAAAAGAAGTTTCATATGAAACTTCTTTTACTCTTTTTTATCCTCCGGATTACCACATCCCTTTTATCAGGGATTGTCACGCTGCTTCTCAGGCCTTAGATTTCGTATCTTTCTGGGGAGAGGTCACCCTTTGAGATAAAGAAGATCCTGAAACCTTAATATAGGAAAACGTTTCAACAGACTTTATCTTCTACAAGTGTGAAGCAGATTAGTCTGTTAGTACCATTTTTTATATTTTAACTATCTTATAGCATTACCACAGGCATATCCGCTGGCCCATGCCCACTGGAAGTTATGCCCTCCGAGTTGTCCTGTAACATCAAGAACCTCTCCAATAAAATAAAGTCCTGCAATGTTTTTTGATTCAAGAGTTCTCGAATCAACCTGAGATGTTTCCACTCCTCCCAAAGTCACCTCGGCCCGATTAAAGCCTCCTGTTCCATTAGGAGAAAAATGAAAGTGGTGGATATCTTGAATAAAGGAATTAATTTTCTTTTTTGCTATTTCAATCAATTTTTTCTTAGGATCTATTCCGTGCTTAAGGCAGAAATATTGAATAAACTTTTTTGGAAGATCTTCTCCTAAAACTTTATTAAGCGAGAGAGATTTATTTTTAAAAAGATCTTCACACTTTTTCCCAGGAAGAAAGTCAATTTTAACAATAGAATTTTCTTCAAGAAATAAACTTATTTTTAAAATTGCCGGCCCACTAAAACCTTTATGAGTAATTAAGATATCTTCTAGAATTTCATTTTTTTTTGTTTTAACTTTTGCAATAAGAGAAATCCCTGAAAGTTCACTGAGACCTTCATAGTTTAATGAGACTAATGCCGGACGAAGAGGTGTCACACGATGATCAAATTGCTCTGCAATTTTATATCCTATATTGGATGCTCCAATTTTTTCAATAGAAAGCCCTCCTGATGCTACAACTAAATTATCTGAAGATATTTGATATTCATTATTTTCTATGACAAATGTTCCATTCTCTCTCTTTTCTACCTTTAGGTTTTTAAACTCGTAAAATATTTGAACCTTATTTTTTTGACATTCAGATAAAAGAACACGAACGATTTCTTTCGACGATGTTTTGCAAAAAAGCTGCCCTAGTTTTTTTTCAAAATATTCCACATTATAATTTTCAATCAAAGAGACAAATTCATTCGCTGAATAATTGGAAAATACATATTTATGAAAGTTTTTTCTTTGAGAAACATAGTCGTTAAAGTTACCATTTATATTTGTAAAATTGCACCTTCCACCGCCGGAAATAAGAATTTTCCTGCCTGCTTCTTTGTTATGTTCAAGAATACAAACACTCTTCCCTAAGCTTGCTGCAACACTTGCACACATTAATCCAGCGGCCCCTGCTCCTATAATCACAGTATCAAAATTCTTTTCTTTTAATCTACTCAAAGTAGCTCCTCTACAAGATCAACGCTTTTTCTCTTTTTATACAAACCCACTATCAAACTAACTGGGTCTTTAAACAAGAACAAGGAGATTTTTTTAGATCAAAAAGGAATTAAAGAAGAGTGACCTTCCCCCAATTTTTTAAGAAGCTTGCCTGATTAACTCTGCTGTGTCATTTAAGAAAAATGGAGTAGATATGAAAAGAACAAAATTTACCGAAACTCAAATCATCAGTGCATTAAAAAAAATGCAAGACGGTATTTCTCCGAAGATAATCTGTCGAGAAATTGGTGTTCACCAGCAAACTCTTTATAACTGGAAGAGTAAATATGGAGGAATGGAGGTTAGTGATCTAAGTGAAATGAAAAGACTTAAGGAAGAAAATCGAAGACTTAAAACAGTAGTTGCTGATTTAACTTTGGACAATCAGATGCTTAAGGATCTCAATTCCCGAAAGTGGTGACTTGCCAAGCAAAAAAGGAAGCGACCAGGGTTTTGTTAAAAAATTATGACATTTCACAAAGTCGTGCTTGTCGAGTGACCACTCTTCCGCTTTCAAGTTTTCGTTATCATTCAGTGAAAAAGGAAGATCATCAGCTCATTGAAAGGATAAAATTTTGGTCAGAAAAACGCATTAGGTATGGCCACCCAAGGATTTATGAGATGCTGAAAAGAGATGGTTTTCAAGTGAATCACAAAAAGAGTGAGAGGATTTACTATAAGGTTTTAAAGCTTGGAATAAAAAAAGGAAAAAAGAAGAAAAAGACAAAAGCGAGGTGGTAGAGCAAAAAATCAAAGCAAAATTCATTAACGATATTTGGTCAATGGACTTCATCTCAGATGAATTAGCATCAGGAAGAAAAGTTCGCGGTCTAACGATTATTGATGTTTTCAGCCGTTATTGTCCAAGAATTGAATTTGATTATTCTCTAACGGGAAAGAGAGTTATTCAGACGCTTGAAGAAATATGTACCTTTTATGGTCATCCTCAGATCATTACAGTTGACAATGGACCTGAATTTATCTGTATGGCATTAGATAAATGGGCCTATGAAAATAATGTTAAATTGAAATTTTCTCGTCGAGGCAAGCCTACAGATAATGCCTTTATTGAATCTTTTAACGGAAAAGTCAGAGATGAGTTTTTAAATGTTTATTGTTTTAAAAGTATCATGGATATGAAATATAAAGCAGGGAATTGGATTGATTAATACAATAATGAAAGACCGCACAGCTCTCTTGGCATGTTAACGCCCAGGGAGTTTATCGATAAAATAAATAGAAATAACGCAGTTGAGTTAACTGCATAAATTTACAACAATTGGGGAAAGATCACCCAGAAATAAAACTGAAAATGATTGATTCAGTTAACTACTTTAAATGTGCTCTCCCATATCATTTAATTTAAGAAATCAGGAGATAAAATCTCAAATGAACTCACTTACAAAAATAAAATCAACCATAAAATATAACTCATTTGACATTTTTAAAAACTTAGTACTCATTTCTTCATTTTTATTTTTAAATAATCTTTATCTTTTAACACTCGTTTATCATCGCATTTATGAAGGACCAAGGCTATCTAACCTTATCTGGCATTCATTTCTTTCATTTTTTTCAAATTTTGGAATTCTCCTTTGTGCTCATAAAAAAACTGCTAAGTATAAAAAAACTATTTTTATTTTAATATTGCCATGTTTTTTTATTTCTCCTTTGCTGCTTTATTTTACCCATACTCTTTTTCGATTTTTTCCTGTATTGGTGGGTATGTTTTGTTGTTTTATTTTAATAAAGGAAAAAAACAAATGAACAGGGATCCTTTTGATCTTAAAAAGAAAGCATGTAATGAAGCTTATGAGTTTTTTAATAAAAATATTAGAAAACTTCCAAGAAGAGCAAATGGAGAATTTAACGAAGATTTTGAAGAATTTTCTGATAGCGACATCGATGCTTTTAGGCATGCATATGTTAGTGGTGTATTCACTCAAGAATATGGATCAATTGTTGCAAATATTTTAGGATCGCTAAATGAACTAACAAGTGCTTCGAATACTACAGGAGGGGGAGTTGAGTCCAACAACATGGATTATTGGAATAATGCTATTGGAAGAAAATATGGAAAAGTAACGAGAACAAGAAGAACACTCGCTTTAAAAATAAAAATAGCACTTGAAAATGGTGAGTTAATTACAAATTTAAAAGATCCAAGAGTATACGCAACCTCTCATCTACCACTTAAAATTAATAATGCTGTTATTGTTTTACATCAAAGTAAAACAGGTAGGAATGAAATTTTCTTTGACCTCACCAAATCAACAACCATGACTTCAGCTGAATTTGTTGAGCTAATCGAGCAGGGCCAATATTCTGGATATTGTGTCGCAAATATCCACGGCATTCCAACACCAAGGTCAAAACCAAATAATTCTGATGGCGATAATCTCGGATAAAACGATTTCCTTGGTTCGCGTAAATGCTTTATGAGTTAAATCTGGACGAAAAAATGAGTGGTCTAAGTAATGAAAATTGAAGGAGTATTTTTACTGGTTCGCGTTTCAAATGAATGGCGGGAGTGACCGGACTCGAACCGGCGGCCTTCTGCGTGACAGGCAGACGTTATAACCAACTTAACTACACCCCCGTAGGTGAAAACCTCGCGCATCTTAATGCCATTTCTCTTTTTGTGTCAAGAAAAACTCTACATCTTCTCAAAAATTTAGTAGAACTCCCTCATGAAGACAATGAAAAAAATTTATATCACTGGCGGCAATAGTGGAATTGGTGCGGCCCTTACTCGGCACTACCTCAAACAAGGTCACCAAGTGGCCGTCTGCTCACGCCAAAATCGCCCCCTCGAAGGAATCACTCAAGAGGAGAGTGCCCGCTTAACTTCGGACCAAGTTAATGTTCTCGATAAAGAGGCCTTGAAAGAATCAATGAACAAGTTTACCACCCAGCATGGTCCTCTTGATCTTGTGATCGCTTCTGCTGGCGTCTCTCAAAATAAAGGCAATAAAAAACTCGACTTTAATGAAGTCCGTGAAGTCATGGACATTAATTTCTATGGAACCCTCAATACCTTTGAAGTGGCCATTCCCTTTCTTAACCAAGCAAGCTCACAACTCGTCAGCATCTCCTCTGTGGCCGGACGAATGGGTCTTCCTCGCGTTGCAGGCTACAGCGCCTCAAAAAGTGCTCTCATCACTCTCTGTGAGTCTCTCTCCTTAGATCTGGCCTCACAAAACATCAGCTGCACCTGCATCCTTCCAGGCTTTGTCGATACACCTCTTACGCGCAAAAATCGCCACGCCATGCCTTTTCTCATGACTAGTGATAAGGCCGCCCTCAAAATTGCACGGGCCATTGAAAAAAAAGTTCCCCGCTATACATTCCCTCTTCCAATGGCCATAATCGTAGGTATTCTGACCATCCTACCGCGCTCTCTTTATCTTCGACTCATGAAACCTGCGGCCGAAAAAATGGGAGTGACTCGTTAAAAAAGGAATGTTATGCAAAAAAAAATATTTTTCTTCATGATTTTCACCCTCATCTTTTCTCAAAGCTGCCTGACAAAAAATGAAGACGCTCACACCACTTCTTTAGTTGAAGGAGTCAAGGAAACTGAAGATTGTGATGGCAAAGAAGATCAGGAAAAAAAGCTTTTAGAACTCGAAGAAAAGGCCGCTCGCTCTCCCGCATCTGCAGAAGAAAATTTGCTCGATCCCAGCTCCTCAAATGAAGGATGCACCCTTAAAGGAAACTAATCTTCTTCACTCATTTTTTTCTTCAAAAGATCGTCTTTTTTCTCTTTGAGATATTTTTCTTTGAGCATATCTTGCATTGCTTTATCCCCCTCTTTTTTTTCTTGCAGGGGAGTAAAAACAAGTTCGTTGACAATAGTTCTAAAGCGCTTGCGCACTTCATCCGTCGCCGCATTGATAATGCCTTTAAAAATATGACCGGGAGCATACCCTTTTACTTCTGTCCGAATAGGTTTTACTGTCACATAAAAATTATAAGGATGATTAAAATAAACGATAGTTCTTGCTTCCAATAAAAGATCGCAATAAAAAATAACTTCGCATTCTGTTAAAGAAAAAACGACAATAGGCATATCTATCCATAACTTTAAGCTAGGCATATTTCCTGGAAGGATGGCAAGTTTTCCTCCATCAAAATTTTTTTGCTTGAAATTCGATTGAAACTGTTTGCTTTTTTGATAACTTTTTATAAAAACAGATAAATCTACTTCATCAATTTTTTTAGTATCCGTAATCACATAAGGATATTTAAATTTAATAGTTGGATAATTGAAATTAAAAAGTAAAAGAATTGGTTCATAATCAAGATCATTAATAACATGAATAAGAATATTTTGAATAATATCTACAACTGACCCTGATGAGGGTTTCTTTTTTTCTTCTCCTTCAACACCCTCATCATTGTCTTCTGGCAAAATATCGTCTTCACTCTCTTCGAAAATTTGCATTACAATAATATTGGGACGAAGCTCTTTAAGTAATTTACAATCTTTATCAAGAAGCGAGACAGTATCTATTTTAAAATTCTTTCCTAACAAAAGATTTGTATTTTTTTTATAGTAACTAAACATCCGGTCAATAATTAAAACCTGAGTAAATTTTTCTTTATCTTCTGTCAATTGATCGGCAAACCAAAATTTTAACTCTTTTTTATTGGGCAAAAACTGCTCTGCCACTTCTCCATTGAGACCTAACGAAAAATAATGAGCGTAACTCGTATGCGAAGTTGAATTGGCATAATACTTACTTACTTTATTAAGCTTATTCATCTTTAATTTTTTTAATAATTCATTTTGAAATGTCAAAAGACCAATATGCTCTTGTGTAATATTGAGATCTGTCTCAATTCCTACGGCCTTATCGGCCACAAAAGAAAGCTTTGAGAGAACTTTAAAGGAAGGGTTTCTAAACGTTTTTTGATCTTTTTTTATTTTGGCCTTGGCGTATATTTCACTGAGGAGCATTACTCCAGCTGCTAAATAATACGAATCATTTAAAATAATTTTGAGGTCATTATCTTTTGTGTAAATCAAATGACAGCCTGAAGAAAAATAAGAGGCCGCCTTCTCTTCATCAAATTCTCCTAAAAGGCCTACAATGACACATTTGTTGAGATCATGATTACTTTGAATGGTAGTAAAAAAATAAGTAAGGTCCAGTTCTTTATCAGAGAAATCAAGAAAAATAAGTCGAGGAAAGAATTCTAAAAGAGAAGAGTAAACATTGGGAAGAGAGCTGTTTTTAGTGAGAAAAAAAGAATTAAACTCAATTAAATGCATATTGGATACAGACTCATAAACCTTGCGAACTTCTCGCTCAAAGGCCTTATCAGATCCCAAATAGGCCAGTTTCTTTACCTCCATAATACTCTCTCCTCTAAAGATAAACCCTTATCGACAAAAGAAAAGTTAGAAGAAGCTAATAGACAAAGATAAAAGAAAGCAGCAATTTTTTCCAAAAAGAAAAAAATTATAACCGATGATATTTGTTCATAAAGCGGTTAATAGAAAGCCCTTGAACGAGAATAGAAAAGACAACTACATTGTAAGTAAGAAATAAAATATGAGTCACTTGTTCTCCAGAGGGAAGGAGCAGTGCCAGAGCAAGAGAGATCCCTCCTCTCATTCCCGCCCATGTCATCACTTTACCACTATCAACTCCAAGACCTTTAAAAGGAGGAAGAAATTTCAAAAGAGGATAAAGTCCACCAAAGCGACCAAATAACACAATCACAATCGTAAAGGGTGTCATAAGAAAAACTTTCCAACTATCTGTCGGAAGAGATAAAATCTCAATACCCACCATAATAAAAAGAAAAGAATTTAAAAATTCGTCAATAATTTCCCAGAAAGAAAAGAGAAGATGGTCGGCAATTTTCTCTTCATCATGCTCAAGACTTTTTCTAAAGTAATACCCAACAATAAGCCCCATAATAACAACGGCCAAAGGCGACGAGACATCTAAGAGTTGAGAGAGATCATAGCCCGAGGCCACCAGGCCCAGTGTCATAAGAATTTGCACGTGAGCACGCTCAACTTTGCGCAAAAAATAAACACCTATAATTCCTAGGGCCATCCCCAAAGCGATACCACCAAAAACATGCTGAACTAACACTTCAACTGTCATATGAAAGGTTTCCATTGTCTCTACAGATTTTTTATCAAACTCAGCAATGCCAAGAGCGATGGTAAAAATCAAAATAGACATGGCATCATTAAAAAGAGATTCTCCCACCATCAGAGAATAGAATTTCTCAGAGACATCATCTTTCTTCCGGCGCAAGACGCCTAAGACAACAACTGGATCAGTGGGCGAGATAAGGGCCCCAAATACCATGGCCATGGAATAACTCAGCTCCACTTGCATTAACTTAAAGAGCCAAAAGATGAGTGTTCCCACGAGAAATGTTGTAATTAAAATAGAAACTGTTGAGAGAAGCAAGATACCCCATCGCTCTTTTTTTAACTCTTTGACATCAATCGAAAGAGAGCCAGCGAAAAGCAAAAATCCAAGAAGAGCATAAAAAACCGTTCGCCCAAAATCAATCTGAGTCAAAAGCTTAAGGGCCGGGCCAAAATCTACTGCGGTAAAATGTTGCAGAATAAGGATGGCCAGTGACATCACCAGACCAATAAATGTTACTCCAATAGTAATAGGCATTTTGATATAGCGATCATTGAGGTAACTAAAGATACCTGAAAGAGTCAGTAAAATGGTGAGAACGTCAAAAGGTCCCATTACTCTCCCTGCTTAGATTCATAAAGAGATTTTGCGATACGCCTCCAAGCAAAACTGGGTGTCCAATCTTCCATGGTAAAATTATAAAAAACCCTCATGGCCTTACCCTTAATATGCTCGTAAGGCACCATTCCCCAAGAACGGCTATCATCGCTATTATCTCGGTTATCTCCCACAAAGAAGTAGTGATTCTCTGGAATAACAAATTCTTTATTTTCCATGCGAAAGCGGTCGGGAAGTCTTTGGACAGTATACTCGTAATCGCCATACTGCTCGCGAAAGTGGAAAGGGGTATAAGAGTAGGTGAGTTTTTCTTCAATTTCAGGGGCCACTGTTTTGTCTTTTAGTAAACTCTCTCCATTTACCATCAAAAGGCCATTGATGCTTTTAACCTTGTCACCAGGAAGACCGATAAGTCTTTTGACAAAGAGAATAGACGGGTCTTTAGGGTTTTTAAAAACCACAATATCCCCACGTTTAGGTTTTTGAACCTCAAAGACAATCCAGTCTGTAAGGGGGAAACGCAGGTTATAGGCCATTTTATAGACAAAAATATCATCACCAATCATGATGGTGGGGATCATAGAGCCTGTGGGAACTCTATAGTGGTCGACAAAGCTAAAGCGAACGAGAACCATGGCCACGATGGCATAAACAAGTCCTTTATGCTGCTTCCACATTCTTTTTAGATATTCCTTGATCCATTTTATCACGGATGTCTCCTCAGGCATTATTTAAGTAGTAGGTCAATGATTTCTCCTTTCACTACTACTCAATTTTCGGCCCGAATGCCACTAAATTGCGATTCAATAGGTCCTATTATTTTTTTTGGTCCCTTGAGAAATTTTAGACTCTCCTCTCCCACATTAAAAAGAAGATCTAGAACAGAGACATTGTGGGCAAAATCACCATAAAGCTGCTTATATTCGGGATAATGAGCATAATTGGCATAAGCAAACTCAATGCCTTGATTCCAAAAAAGTTCGGGAATTATATAATCTTTTGCTGCAGGGCCAGAGAGATAGAAATTGGCCTGTGCCTTTTGACAAAGATAGACAAGACGGGCCGTTTTAGTGAGATCTGTTTCTCCGTAGTCCAGAGAGGAAGTTATTTTTGTTTTAATGGCAAAAATATCGCAAATACTCCTTAAAAAAAGACTATTTACATCTACCAGACGATTCAAAGTAGCGGCCTTCTCATAGAGGTGAGCAAATTGCTCTTCAAATTGTTTAAAATGGGCGGCCTTGGCATAGTTCTGACGAATACTACTCCAGTGCTTCTTCGCCCAGCTCTTTTCTTCAATCTCCACATCACAAATTCTTTGATCAAACTTTCCTTTTACTTTAACAGGAATGGTAAGCCACAAAAGACCCTGCGCTGTTTTAATGCAATTGCGGTTGCGCCAATCGCGCCGAGTATACTGCATATCATCATATAAAATAAATTCATCAACCGCATCGATGAGGTCAAACTGACCTTTCCAGGGAATGTAATTAGACTGAAGGATGGCAATTTTTTTCATGAAGTAATTCCTTTTTGCTCTCGATCTTATTTTCACTATAACGAGCAATAAGAGAAAGACGCAGCTCTCGGTTGCTTTTGCGCAAATTTGCCTTCAAAAGCTTATTTTCTTTTTTTTCATTAATCCACTTTGATGCCAGCTCTAAAATTCCTTCTTCGGCCTCAAATGACGCTAATTCTTCTTCCTGAAAAGATCCATGGTGCATAAGAGAAGGATCTAGTACCTCTTGAAGAAAAACATCTCGCGAAAAATGAGTCGAGAGTTCATTTTTTTGTAAAAAAGAGACAACATTATCAAAAACTTTTTCCGGCCTGGTAAAAAAATCTTCATAGTTAATTTGATGAGTGCTGTGAAAAAAATCTAAATGATCATTAATAGACGCGAGTATTCTTTTTTGAAGAGTGTAAGAAAAAACGGCAGGAAACTGCTCTCTTTTATAGAGGGAAGCGGCAACAGCAAAAGGATGACGGTTAGTGACAAGAGCGTAGCAAGCACGATTTGCTAAATTTTTCTTCCAAAAAGGAAGAAAGCTTCCAAGGCGAGGATCTTTAAAGCACCAGGTTTTTCCTTCACTCATAATATCCATCTCTAAGACAAGCTGCTTTGCACGTATTCCAAAGAGAGATTGAAGATTTTCTACATCTTCCTCAGAGAGATTTCTAGGAGGATTATGCCAGGAGCGCCCCAAAGAAGACAACATCTCTTCGTGCAATTTAACAAGAGGAAGATATTCCCAATAACCTTTTTCATTTTCTTTAGAACTCCCCATCAACAACTCTTTGGGTCCATGAAAAATATCCATGGTCTCAAGCATATGAGAAGTAAGAGAAGATCCCGATCGATGAGGACCAAGAACTAAAAGAATTTTTGATATACTCCCCACGGCGTCTCTATCCCTTTTTTCCAAAGAAGAAAAAATTCACAAATCATTGTAACTGGTGCAAACTGAAAGGAAAAGGATCTCTTACTTATTATGAAGACATTTGTTATTGGAAGAACGGGACTTATTTCCAACGCCCTCTATGAAGAAGAAAAAGACAATCTTGATTACTTTTTTACTTCTTCTTCTCTTATCCCGCAAAAAGAAAGAATTATCCCTTTTAACCTCCAAGAAATCGACTCTTTTCCTTATCATCTGATAGAAAAAAATGATCTTATTATCTTAACGGCGGCCATCTCATCCCCTGATGAATGCCACCAGCACTACGCGAGAAGTCTTCGTATTAATGTCACAGGACCTGTCTCTTTTATTGAAAAAATAACGAAACTTGGCGGGCGAGTCATTTTCTTTTCTTCAGATACCGTCTATGGGAAAGCTCAAGAAGACAACCAAAGGGTTTTTCATGAAGATGATGCCTGTGTTCCTCTAGGTGATTATGCAAAAATGAAGAGAGAGGTTGAAGTTGCCGTATCACAAAATCCTCTCGTGAAAATTCTACGCCTCTCCTTAGTTATCCATCATAGTGATAAATCAACACGCTATCTTGAAAGCTGTTTGAAAAAAAATCTAGTGGCCGAAATTTTTCATCCTTATTATCGCAACGCCATTATCTTAAGCGATATTCTTTCTCTCCTAAAAGTTCTCTCTCAACCTTGGACCAAAAGCATTCCTTCTATCATAAATGTAGGAGGAGATGATCTTCTCTCACGAGTAGATTTGGCCAAATCTTTTCAAAAGAAAAATTCCTCTTTTCGTTTTTCTATTGTGCGACCACCAGAGAGTTTTTATTTTAATCGTCCAGAGATTATTTCTATCAGTAACTTGCGAATGAAAAAATTACTTCAGCGGGATCCAGCAGCTGTTACAGCGAACCGCAAGATCGATAATATTTTTTGCGAAGGAATAAATTTATGACAAAACGAGCACTTATTACGGGTATTACAGGAATGGTGGGATCACATCTCGCTGATTTTCTTTTAGAAAAAACAGATGTGGAAGTTTTTGGCATGTGTCGTTGGAGGAGTCCTCTTGACAATGTCGAGCATCTTCTTCCTCGCGTAGAAAAAAAAGATCGACTCAAATTCCTTTATGGTGACCTCAATGATTATGCTTCTCTTGTCAATGTCATTGAAGAGTCAAGACCAGATTATATTTTTCACTTGGCCGCTCAGAGTTATCCAAAAACGAGCTTTGATGCTCCTTTTGATACGCTCAACACCAATATTATTGGAACTTGTAAGCTTCTTGAGGCCGTTCGCCGTTCAAAATTAAATCCCATTATTCACAACTGTTCATCATCTGAAATTTTTGGCCGTGTACCAAAAGAGAAAGTTCCTATTGATGAAGAGACGACCTTTCACCCTGCATCCCCTTATGCTATTTCAAAGACAGGAACAGATTTAATTGGCCGTTTTTATGCTGAGGCCTACCAACTCACTATTATGACAACGCGCATGTTCACTCATACAGGACCACGGCGAGGAGATGTTTTTGCAGAATCTACTTTTGCCAAGCAAATTGCCATGATGGAAATGGATCTTATTCCTCCTGTTATCAAAGTGGGAAATCTTGATTCTATGCGAACTTGGGCCGATGTTAGAGATGCTGTGCGTGCTTATTATATGCTGGTGACTCATAATCCTATTGCTGGTGAGTATTACAATATTGGTGGTGATTATTCTTGTACTGTTAAAGAGATGCTCAATTATCTTATCAGTATTTCAACGGCCAAGAATATTACTATTGAAGTTGATCCCGATCGCATTCGCCCTATTGACGCTGACTTGCAAATTCCTTCTCTCGAAAAATTTAAATCACATACGGGATGGCAACCGGAGATTTCTTTTGAGCAGACGATGCAAGATCTTCTCAATTATTGGAGAGAGAGAGTAAAGCAAGGTCGCTATTTTTTAACGCGATAATTTTTTTATTCGGGTTACTGAATAATTTTTGACTGATCTTCTTTATAACGGAGATATCCTCCCATCCATGATTGGATATCTCCTTTTAAATCAATCATTTCACCCTTGTGATAAAGCTGCATTTCTTCTTTCATGTGATTAAGCCTTCTCTCCATTTCCAGAGAAATGGCCGAGGCGATTCGCTGTTGAATAAAAGCATCAATTTTTTGAAAAATTCCTATTTTATTATAAACTCTCTTTAAGAGACGAATGAGAATATGTCTTTTGGGTCCTTCGCCTATTTTTTGTCTTCGTTCATCTAGAGCAGCTCTTACATCTAAAGGGGTTGGGCCTTTTTTCATAAGAGAATGACGTCTTTCTTCAATATAATTTCTCATATAAAGTTCATAGCTATGAAGTTTGTTTTCTAAATAAATAATTCTCTCTTTATCATCCATAAACTCTCAACTCACTTTCTTTTGATTTTTGTAAAACAGATCCAATGATTTCTTTTCCTATTCTAAAAGAATAATGATTATCAATAAATTCTTTTCCTGATTTTTCTAATGTATTCCACAATCCTTCATCTTCATAAAGACGAGCGATAGCGCGAGCAAAATCTTTTTCATTAGAAGAAATGAGAACTTCTTTTTCGTGAACAAGCCCCATCCCCTCGGCCGAAATAGGGGTAATAACAGAAGGAAGTCCATTGGCCATATAGGTGGCAACTTTTCCTTTAATTCCTGCTCCGTAACGGAGAGGGGAAATGGCCACGCGAAACTGCTCAAAGCACTCTTCCAAATTTTCCACAAAGCCAATAATTTTTAAATTATCTCCTTCGTATTGATAGAGCTCTTTTGGTGCTTTTGATCCCACAGCATAAAAAACAATTTCAGGATTTTCTTCAATAACAAGAGGAAGAATTTCTTTAGCAAAATAAATAACAGCATCAACATTAGGAGGATGAGCATAGCCTCCTAAGAAAACAATTCCTTTTCTTTTTTCAAAGGAAGATTTTTTTTCCACCACTTCAATAGTCCAAGGATAAACTTCAACCGTGATGCCGGGAAAAATCTCTTTTAGGAGATCTTTTTCAAAAATAGTATGAACAATAACGACATCCACTGAACTCATGACAGAAAACTCTGATTTTTTTGTCAATTCGGCCGAAATATAATCACTGAGTTTCTCTGAAATTTTTGCCTGACGAAGTTCTCGAAGATAGTGAAAGTCGCTGTTGTGAAACAAGACTTTTGCTTGAGGAGCATAGAGTTTAATTTGGGCCAAACATTGAGAAGCGATATAGTGCCGGACAAGTAAAATTTGATCATAAGCATAACCTTCAAAGGCCAATACTTCTTCGATGTTTTGATAATAAGGACGATAAAAAACTTCCACCCCCATTTGTTGCAAATGGGCCGTATGCTCTTCTACGTAAAAAGGTTTATTAAAAGCATAAAAAGAGACTTTAAAACCATGGGCCTGAAAAAGTTTAATGTAATTGAGTGTATTAACTGAACCTGAATCCATGGCAGCATTAGGGGTAACAGCATCAATAAGCAGTAATCTTTTTTCTACTCCTTTATCACGACAAAGATGAGGATGATGCTCAGGAAGACCATTGTTTTTTAATTGATGAGACCATTTTTCATAGAGCTTTTTTACATTGATTGTCTGGTAGGATTTTACTCCCTTAGAGAGATCTGTTCCCGAACTAACTCCTTCAAAATGAATAACTTCAGAAGCACATTGATAAACAACTTTTAATTTGGCCTCTTTAACTTTTAAACAAAGATCAGAGTCTTCTGCATAAGCAGGTGCATAACGCTCATCAAAAAGACCGAGGTTCATAAAAAGATCACGGCGAATGGCAATAGAGGCACCTGAACAATAATCAACTTCTCTCGTATAATTAAAAGTAGGATCATTTGGATCACAAAGACGCCCATAGTTCCAGGCCCGACCATCGGAGAAAATAATTCCTCCTGCTTCCTGAAGTCGTCCATCAGGATAAATAAGCTTTGATCCTACAAGTCCGACAGAAGAATCTCTTTTTAAAGTATCAATTAAAGAATCAAGCCACTTTTCTTTGACGATGGTATCGTTGTTCAAAAAAACGAGAAATTCACTTTCACTAAACCTGGCCGCCTTATTGCAGTTTTTTAAAAAACCTAAATTTTCTTTGTTACGCACATAACGAATGCCGTCTTTTACACTTAGTTCTTTCTCTGTCTCATCAGTAGAACAATCGTCCATGACGATAATATCAAAAGTATATTTTGATTCATGAGAGAAAAGAGATTCAAGGCACTGTTTGGTGTAATTAAAATGATTATAGACAGGGATAATAACGCAAACTTGGCCTGTTTTTTTTTGCATATTTTGCATTTGCACTTGCGCTACTCCCAAACTAAATCATTGTTATAAATTTTATTATCAATTATCGCATTTTTTTTACCATTTTGATAAAAATAAATTCCTCGCTGATAACACAAAATAGTTCCTGCGCAGATATCCCAAATATTTTTTGGTTTTTTAGAAATAATTTTATCACATCCTCCGGCCGCTAAAAGGGCCAGCTTAAACGCAATACTCCCTCGAGGCATTACTTGAAGATCTTCTCTTTTTCTCTCTCCATTAAAGAGACCTTTTTTCCATTCACTGCGTGAGACCATAATAGAGGGATTCTTTTTCATTTTTTCTTTTTTTTCTATTTTGTGATTAAGTTCATAATGAAAAATAAAAGAAGAGCTACTGCGCATTTCAAATCCTGTTAGAGGATTAAAAATAAACGCCTGGTTGCGTGGATCATCAAAACGAGGTGAATAGACGATGGCCAAAGAGAGAACACACTCTGCTGGTCCTTGGACAAATTCTTTTGTCCCATCGATGGGATCTAAAATAGCACAGGGAAATTGAAGCTCGGAGAGCTGATCTTCTTCACTGTGAAAAAACATGGAAGAATCAAAATTTGCGATTTCTTTTTTCACAAGATGAGAGATGGCCAAATCTACAATCGTGACAAATGTTTTATCTTCTTTCTTTTTTATATCTAAGTTTTTATCTTTTGAAATAACGAGAAGCTCATCTAGTGTTTTTTGTTTAATGCGTGAAAAAAAAGCATCAAAGCGTTGATTGTGTTTTATCATGAATAAGTGTACTCCTTAAAAGAGAAAAAACTTCCTCTACACAAGAAGAGATATTTTTCTTACTCGTATCAATTTTATAGCAATCACTCTCTTCTTCTAAGTTAGGTTCTTCAAAAGGAGAGCTTAGAGATGTGAAATCTTTTATTTCATTATTTTTGGCCCGAGCATAGAGCTGTTTAGGATCTCGCTCAAAGCAATCTTCTAGTGTCGCCGCAATATAAAAAAAGAGAACTCTCTCTTTAAGTATAGAGCGCACAATATCGCGATGAATTTTTAAAGGTGTTACAAAGCAACAAAGAGGGCCTAACGCCATTTCATGAAAAAGCTTTGCTACTTCTGCCGCACGTCTCATATTCTCACTTCGCTCTTCGATACTAAAACCTAAATCAGAACAGAGTCCTGAGCGAAGATCATCTCCATCAAGAATTTTTAGTGGTCTATCTTCTTTAAAATAGCGACGCTGAACTTCATTGGCGAGAGTGGACTTTCCTGCTCCTGAAGGGCCAAAGAACCACAAAATTCTCTCCTCTTTCTCCATTTTATTTTTTTTGAGAAAGTCTTCTCTTTTGAGAGAAAAATTGTGCTGATGAATATTTTCTTTCACGATGAGAGCTCGCGGTGATCAATGATACCCGTTGCAATTGTTTCATTACTCACTTCATCCATCAAAATAACAACACCTGTATTGCGATTTTTTTTAAAGTCATCAAAAAAAAGAGGCGCCGATAAACGCATTTTTACGCGTGCAATATCATTGGCCACAATCCGAAGGGCCCCTTCATTTACTTTGCGAAGAGTATTAATGTCAATTTTGTAGATAACTTCTCGAATATAGGCCTTCACTTCTCTGGTTGTCTGCTTCACTAAATAGCGCTTTTTTGTATCCAGTTCTTGATTTCCCATAAAACAGAGCATGACATCTAAGTCTTGCGAGACTTCGGGGCGGTTATTTTTTTTCACCACCATGTCACCTCGACTCACGTCGTATTCATCATCAAGAGTGAGGCATACTGATTGTGGATAAAAGGCCTCTGTCTGTTCACCATCCATTGTGGTAATAGATTTTACTTTTGTCTCAAGACCAAGAGGAAGGACCATCACTTCATCCCCTGGACGAAAAACACCACTTTCCACACGGCCAGCAAGACCTCTGAAATCGTGAAACTCCTCTCGCATAGGACGAATCACCATTTGCACAGGAAAACGGCCGTCGATAAAATTGCCATCGGCCATCACATGAATATTTTCTAGTAAATACAAAAGAGTCGGTCCTTCGTACCAAGAAAAATTCTCTGACTTTTTGACAATATTTTCTCCCTTAAGGGCCGAGAGAGGAATAAAGTGTACATCGTGAATATCCATACGCACGAGAAATTGTTTTACTTCATTGATGGCATTGTGAAAAACTCTCTCATCATAATTCACCATATCCATTTTATTGATACAGATGACGAGATGCTTAATTCCCAAAAGAGACGAAAGAAACAAATGACGTCTTGTTTGCTCTAAGACACCTTTGCGCGCATCAACAAGAAGTAAAACTAGCTGCGATGAAGAAGAGCCTGTAATCATATTGCGCGTGTACTGAACATGGCCGGGACAATCGGCAATAATAAATTTTCTCTTTTCTGTAGAAAAATAGCGATAGGCCACATCGATAGTAATTCCTTGCTCTCTCTCGGCCTTCAGGCCATCAGTGAGAAGAGAAAAATCGATAAAATCTTGCCCTCTTTTTTTACTCACCTTTTGAAGCATCTCAACTTGGTCATCACAAAGTGAATTTGTGTCATACAAAAGACGACCAATGAGAGTGCTCTTTCCATCATCCACTGATCCAACAGTGCAAAAGCGAAGCATATCTTTTTCAATCATTAAAAATATCCCTGTTTTTTTCGATCTTCCATGGCCGTCTCAGAGCGCTGATCATCCATACGCGTTCCACGCTCTGTCACTTTTGCCATCTTAATTTCCTCAATAACTTTTTCAACGCTATCAGCAGTGGATTCAACGGCACCTGTACACGTAACATCCCCAATAGTTCTAAAGCGAATATTCTTAATGGTGATTTCTTCTTCAGGAGAGAGTTGAACATAATTCTCATAGGCATAAATGGTTTTCTGTCGCTCAAAGACACGCCTTTCATGAGCAAAGTATAAAGAGGGAAGATCTATCTTTTCTTCTAAAATATATTGCCAAACATCCAGCTCTGTCCAATTACTCAAAGGAAAAACTCTAAAATGCTCTCCTCGTCTCAAATGACCATTTTGTAGACCAAAGAGTTCTGGCCGTTGATTTTTAGGGTCCCATTCACCAAATTCATTGCGATGAGAGAAGAATCTCTCTTTGGCACGGGCCTTTTCTTCGTCGCGTCTGGCACCACCAAAAAGGCAATCAAACTGATTCTCTTCAATACTTTTCATCAGCGTTGCTGACTGCAAAAAATTTCGTGAGGCCCCCACCCCTTTTTCTTCGACAACATCACCTTTATCAATACTTTCTTCGACACTGGCCACCATCAATTTCACGCCCTCTTTTTGCACAAATGTGTCGCGAAAAGAAATAGTTTCTTGAAAATTGTGTCCCGTATCAACATGAAGAAGAGGAATCCCTATTTTTTGGGGATAGTAACTTTTCTTTAAAAGATGAAAGAGAGTGATGGAATCTTTTCCACCTGAAAAAAGTAAGACTGGCCGCTCAAAAAGAGAAAGGGCCTCTCTGATAATATAGATGGCCTCTGCTTCTAATTGTTTAAGATGATTTAACTGATATTGACTCATACCACGAGCTCCTCAAAAATTTTCTCTCCATGAGAGGATGATTGTTCTAATCGAGAACTTTCTGTCTCATCAGGTGAATATTCTGGCACCAAAGTGGCCATTAATTCTCTCACCAAGACGTCATCTTCTGTTCGCGCAGCATCAAAAATCTTCATCATCATTTCATGAACTCCGCTGCTATTTTTTTTCACTTGAGCAACGTGCACCATGGGATGAGCTGTGGGAAGAAGTTTTTCCTCTTTTGAAAAAAGTTCCTCTTCTAATTTTTCCCCTGCTCGCAAATTAATAAATTCAATATCAATATCTTTACCTACTGTCAGGCCAGCAAGATTAATCATCTGTTTTGCTAAATCTAATATTTTTATTGCTGGGCCCATTTCTAAAACAAGAACTTCACCTTTGCTCCCAATAGCGGCCGCCTGTAAAACTAGCTGCGTTGCTTCTGAGATATCCATAAAAAAGCGCTTCATTTCCGGATGAGTGACAGTTAAGGGGCCTCCTTCTTTAATTTGCTTTTTAAAAAGAGGAATAACGCTGCCCGTACTGCCAAAAACATTGCCAAAACGAACAGTGATAAACTGAGTGGGAGAATCTTTATTGACTTCTTGAAAGTGCTGGCAAACCATCTCGGCCATGCGTTTTGTGGTACCCATTACACTACTGGGATTAATGGCCTTATCAGAAGAGATAAGCACAAATTTTTCCACTTTATATTTTTGGGCCAACTGCCCTAAAACATAAGTTCCTCTCACATTTGTTTTAACGGCCTCAGCAATATTTAACTCCATTAGGGGAACATGCTTAAGGGCCGCGGCATGAAAAATAAGTTCTGGACGATGAGAGGAAAATAAAATATCGAGTTTCTCACGATCTCTCACATCACCTACAATAAGATCATAAGAGATCTTCTCTTTCATTTTTCTAAAAACTTGGTCTAATTCATAGAGATTAAATTCACAGAGATCATAAAAAATCATTTTACTTGGTTTGTAGCGAGAAAGCTGCAAACAGATTTCTTTTCCGATAAACCCACCTGCCCCTGAAATAAAAACAACTTTTTTGAAAATAAGCTCTCCAAGGGCCCGATTATCCAGTGTCACCATTTTTCTCTTCAGCAAATCCTCGGGCGCAATATCGCGAATCTGATAAATGGTTTCCTTATCGCGCATAAGAGACATAAAGTGAGGAGTAATCTTTAACTGCACACCGTGCTCACTGCAAATCCGAGTCACTTCAGGAAGAATTTCTTGATTGAATTCACTTTCGGCCAAAATAATCCGCTGAAGTTGGTATTTAAGAAGGTAAAAACCAAACTCTTTAATGTTAGGGCTAACAATACTCACGCCATGCAAAGTCTTTCCTTGCATTTTTTTATCACTTTCAAAATAAATCACCACCTGCATTTTCAACTGATGATTCTTTCTCGTCTCACGAAAAAGTTGTTCTCCCACAGATCCTGTTCCCCAGATCGCAGTGCGAATAACATCTTGGGGCGGACGATTGTACTGATCTCTTAAGAGTCGATAAAAAAGACGACCGCCTCCTAGAAAAATAACCAGAAGAGGCCAATTAATAAGAAAAGTTGTGCGAGGAAAAAATTCAATTCTGTTAAAAAAGAATAAAACAAGAACGGTGGCCACTTCAGCAACAGAGACTCCTTTGATAAGGCGCAAGAGATCAGGCGTACTAGAGTAGCGCCAAATTCCCCGATAGAGACCAAAAGTATAAAAAACAACTCCTTGAATAAAAACGGCCAAAAAAAGTGAAAGCATAAATTCATGAGATTTATTTTGATGAAGAAGATGAAAATCACCATGACGAAGCACTAGGGCCAAGTAAAAGCAAAAGGCCGCTCCCAGTAAATCATAGACAAAAACTACCATTGTCTTAATTTCAGAAGGCAGAGAGGCCACAGAGGAAATAACGCGCTTTACTACAAAATGATGAATCATATATTCTCTGCAATTTTTTTATTAGTCTCTTATTTTGCAAAAAAAAAATCACCTTTTCAAATATTCAAATTCTATTTTTTATCATTTTCCTTTTGTTTATTCTCTGATAACTGTTAAAAACACGACAAGGAGAACTTATGGCAAACGTTGAAGAGTACTTTCATGAACTTTGGAAACATTATATTACCATCGCCCCTACTGCTCAAAAAATCTTTGATCTTTTCACTCTCAAGGGTGAAAAAGTTGTTAATGACCATATCGCACTGCGCACGTGTAATGACCCACGCGTCAGTATTGATGTCTTGGCAAAACCGTTTCTTGAGCTTGGTTATGAGCAAAAAGAGCATTATCTCTTTAAAGAAAAAAAACTTCAGGCCTTCCACTATGAACATAAGGATAAAAGCAAAAACCATCCCAAAGTTTTTATTAGTGAACTTATCATGCATGAAATGCCTGACTTTATTCAAAAAGAACTCACTGAATCCATTGACTGCTTTATGGAAAAAAGAAACAACCATCATGATATCAATTTAGCGGGACGAACTTGGCCAGCAACACATGCTCTCTATGAAAAGATGTATGCCGTGAGTGAATATGCAGCATGGTTTTATACTTATGGATTTTGTGTCAATCACTTTACCGTTCTTGTGAATCTGCTCAAAAACTATCCTTCTATTCAAAGCGTTAATGAACTTCTTAAAGAAAATTCTTATAAGCTCAACAGCAATGGAGGGGAAATAAAAGGAACACCTCTCGAACTTTTGGAACAATCATCTATTATGGCCGAAAAAGTAGATGTTCACTTTGAAGATGGTATCCACCAAATTCCTTCATGCTACTATGAATTTGCTCGGCGCTATCCCAATGCGGAGACAGGTGAACTCTATCAAGGATTTATTGCCGCTTCGGCCGACAAGATTTTCGAAAGCACAAATCATTCATGATAATCTAAAGAAATAAATTTCCAGTCTCCTATTTTGACATAGCATTCAGGATGATCCCAAAAATGATCACTCATATCCGAGGGAGTTCGCGGACAAAAGGGACAGCGCGAATTATCTTCAGGCAAGTTTATCAATTGTCTTTGTCTTAATTCGAAGTAAACTGAATACTCTTGTAATTCATCAACAAAAAGAAAATTCCATAATACTTTCAAAACAAGAAAATCTTCCTCTGTTAAAGGATTTTCTTGTTTCACTGACCTTAAATGCAAAATTCTCAGAAAACTCTCTCGAGGGACGGTCAAATAAATAAGAATTAAATCCTTTATGTTCTCTCCCATAAAATCTAGCTTGATTCTTTTTTCTTTTTCTCCCTCTTCTCCCTTTTCTCCGACATTTGTCTCTAAATAAGTTGTAAAGTAATTTCTTTTTGGGGGGGAGTTCAAAAGGGAGACGGGTATTTTAAGAGATTTCCCTTTCTTGGGAGTATCTAAAAATCTTACTTTTAAATAATCGCCTCCTTGCCCCAAAAGAGGAAGGCCCAGCAAAAAGAGCAAACAAAGAGGGAGATATTTTTTCATCAGAAAACAATCCTTTCCATAAAAGTCCAGTAGCCCCTTAGCAGAAAATGCGCTAAAAACAAAGAATGAAAGAAAAGACACATAAAAAAAGAATTTTTTCCGGTATTCAGCCCACCAATAACTTAACTTTAGGTAATTATTTGGGGGCCCTCAAAAACTGGTCTCTTTTACAGCACGACTATGATTCACTTTTTTGTATTGTGGATTTGCATTCTTTAACGGCCATTAAGGCCCAGGAATCTCTTTTAGAAAACACGCTCTTAACGGCGGCCACTTATTTGGCCTCGGGAATTGATGCTAAGCTTTCCACTCTTTTTGTTCAATCTCATGTCAAAGAACACACGGAACTCTCTTGGATCCTCACCACCATTGCCTCCATGGGTGAACTCTCCCGTATGACTCAATTTAAAAGTAAAACAGGCGACAGTGGTGAAAATGCCAAGGCGGGCCTTTTTTGCTACCCTGTTCTCATGGCCGCCGATATTCTTGCCTACCAAACAAATCTTGTGCCCGTTGGTGATGATCAAAGACAGCACATTGAACTCACCCGCGACTTGGCCTTGCGCTTTAATACCCTAAAGAAAAAAGATGTTTTTACTATCCCAGACGGATTCTACCCTAAGTTAGGTGCACGCGTAATGGACTTACAAAATCCTGAAAGTAAAATGAGCAAATCGGCAGAAAATCCCAAAGGATCTCTCTTTCTTGTTGATACAGATAAGCAAATTATGAAAAAAGTCAAAAGTGCTGTCACAGATTCTGGAACTGAAGTAACGCCTCACTATGAAAAAATATCAGCTGGACTTAAAAATCTTTTTTCCATTGAAGCGGCCCTCACAAATCGCGCTCTTGAAGAAGTACATCATCAGTATGTAGGGATTCAATATGGAAAAGTCAAAGAGAGCTGCGGAGAGGTTATTATTAGCTGCCTTGCCCCTCTTCGAACAAAAGTAGAAGAGTATCTCAATGATAAAGGGGAGCTTATAAATATTTTAAATATCGGCGCGAAAAAAGCACAAAGTTTGGCCCAACATACTCTTGGTGAAGTGAAAAAATCCCTCAACTTACTTCCCTAGCAAAAAAAGAAAATAAGGTTATCTATGAAGAAGAATCTCTCGGTGGCCCTTATTCAGCTTACAAGTAAACTTGATCCCGCTGAAAACTTAGAAAAAATTTATTCCCTCTTAAACAACGCAAAAGAAGAAATAAAACAGAGAAATCCGACAGCTCTTTTTTTGCCTGAATGTTTTTATTCTTACTCTAATGGACTCACGGCCACCCCTTATCTTGTAAGAGAGGGAAATGAGCATTATAAAAAAATTCAACAATTGGCGCAGGATTTTAATGTCGCTCTCTTAGGCGGCTCTGTGGCCTATTCTCAAAATCAGCAAGAACAAAAAGTAAAAAACCGCAACCTTAACTTCCATGCAAACGGCCAGCTCATAAGCTTCTATGACAAAATCCATCTCTTTAAAGTTGAGCTAGAAAAAGAGAGTTTTGGCGAAAAAAAAATTATCGATGAAACGCTAACTTACGCTGCGGGAAATAACGTTGTCACTTATGAATTTGAATCTTGGAATATAGGAGCAAGTATCTGTTTTGACTTGCGCTTTCCTGAACTCTATCGCCTCTTTCAAGCAAAAAAAATAGATCTCATCACCATTGCTTCGGCCTTTACTCGCCCTACAGGTCAGGCCCATTGGCACACACTTGTACGCGCTCGGGCCATTGAAAATCAGGCCTTTGTTGTGGCCGCTAATCAATGGGGCAAGCATTCTGAAACACAAGAGAGTTTTGGCCATTCTCTTATTGTCGATCCATGGGGAGAAATTATTCTCGATGCTAAAGAAGGGGAAGGGATTTTTTTTGCTGAACTTGAAGTGGAGAAATTAAATCTTGCTCGAAAAAGACTCACTCTTAATCGCCAAATGTCATGATCTTTTTATTCATAGGAATCACAAAACACTTCACTATCTCTTAAATCAAACCCTACACGTTTGAGTAGCTTTATATTGTTTTCACCCAAAGTTAAAATGCCGCCCCCATTTTTATTCTCAACAAGCTTCATTTTTAACAATTCATCTGTCTTAAAATAATACTTATGAGGATTGCGTGAACTTCTCTTGTAAGAAAAAAAAATGGATTCATAGATTCTCCCCTCATAATCAATACTCATTTCATATCCACGCCCTACAGGATCAATCTGAATAATCGCTCCTGATGATGTTCTACAACTCATTCCATACTCCAAGAGAATAGAGCGACTCTCTTTTTTATGACTAGCAAATAGGACAGAGGAAAGAAGCAAAAATAAAGTGACAACAAATGATTTCATCAAAAATTCCTCAGCAAAAAATTAAAAAGAGTCTTCTAATGCCTGCGTCGTATCCACCTTCTTAGGTGAGGTCAAGTAAGGAATAAGTCCAAGTAAATTAATAATCACAAAGGCCAGGAAATAGAGGTTAAAAAGGGAAGCACCATTGGTTACGCCAAAGTAGGTAAAAAGTTTATCAAACATGGCATGCCCAACACCTAGACCGGATGGTGTAATGGGAATAGCAATAGAAATAAGCCCTACAGGAATAATAGAAAGATTTTCTAAGAAGCTCATCTTGGAGACGGCCCCTTCGGCGTATTCATAAAAATTACTCGAGAGAAGATAAAAAGAGAAAATGCTGAGAACTTGAGCAATCATGCTCACGCCCACAAGAGAAAAAAGAAAGCTCTTCTTTTTTCCTAAACTAAAGACAACTTCAAGAACTTCACTAATTTTCTTACCGAGAAGAGGCATTTTTTTTACCACATCAGAAAGAAAGTGTTGAAGTTTGCGCGGCAGAAAAAGAGTGGCAATAAAACACAAGGCCCCTGCAAATAAAATAAGATCAAAAAAGAAAAGCTCTCGCAAATCTTCTCCTCCATTCATAAATTGCTCGCGATTGAGGACAAGAGAGATTCCTAATAAAATAAGAAGCCCGACAAGTCCCAAAATTCGATCTAAAAGAATGGATGTCACGAGCTTTGTTTTGCTCAAATTTCTATCTAGCTGTCTCATATATAAAATTTTAATGAGATCGCCGCTCACCACTCCCGGCAAAATAGAGCTAAATAAAGCGCCTATCCAAGTAAAGCGCGTAATAGAAAGAAGAGGATAGCGTTTCTTGTGATTATCATTTTCCAAAATCATCTTCCAGCGATAGGCGGTAAAGATAATATTTCCCACCAGAATACTGATGGCAACAACCCAGAGTACCGGATGCTCAAAAGAACGGGCCAATAGCCCCATGTCGATTTTGCCCGATGAAGCGACGTAATAAATAAGACCCGTCGCAATAGCAATTTTTAAAAAAAGTATTTTCATGAATCAACTCTTCCTTGGTGAGCATAGAGGTATTTTAAAAAAAGAGAATAAGCGGCGTTTATTGCTATCATAAAACCAATTTGTCCGTCCAAGAAACCTTTTTTCCAAACATAGCATTCCAAAAATTTTATTAAAGGCCGCACCACAACAAGAAAGAAAGAAGGTTTTATCCCTCTTCTTTTTTGGAGTAATTGACGGGCCCCTAGCTTAGCGTAATAACTATTGCGCTGAACTTGTTGTTCTACGTTATCAAAGGTGTAATGCCATAGATGATGGGGGATTTTTTTTTCTTCTTCGCCTTTCCCATTTATTTTCACAAGATCTTCATGTACTGCAGGTGTACTCCAGCAATAATACCTGCGATGATAGAGTCTTTTTTTCCAATCAGGATCCCAGCCACCGTGCCAAATGGGTTTTTGCGCAAAAAAATTGAGCCGCTTAAAGCTAAAAAGAGTCTTCTCTTCTTTTATTTCTTGAAACTCTCCTTTGAGAAAGGCCCCAAGCTCAGGAGTCAGTCGTTCATCAGCATCAAGGTTGAAAATCCAATCATGAGAACAAAGGGAGGCCGCATAATTTTTCTGATCTCCGTGCCCCTCAAATTTGCGCTCCGCAAAAACCACTCCCTTAGAGGCCAATGATTGGCAAATACTGGCCGTCTGGTCGGTGGAGTGCGAATCCACCACCACAACCTCATCCACATAGGGCAAAAGAGACTCAATGGCCTCTAAAAGATGCTCTTCCTCATTGAGGGTAATAATCGTGGCCGAAATTTTCTTAGACAAAGCGCTTTCCTTGAGAAAAAATATAGCTTTAATACTATCCCTGTGGGAATTAGGGGAGTAGAAAACAACATCAATGAAATTTCTTTTAGGGGTATAATAAATGAAAGTAGGCGTCATTGGAACAGGTTATGTAGGCCTTGTCTCGGGAACTTGTTTTGCAGAAATTGGGCACGAAGTTATATGCCTTGATATCGACGAGACAAAAGTCAAAAAACTCTCTGATGGTACTCCTACCATTTATGAAGCAGGGCTCAAAGAGCTTCTTGAACGCAACCTCCGCAATCAACGACTGCACTTTACCAGCGATTACGCATCGCTCTCCAGTACAAAAGTTGTTTTTCTGGCGGTGGGAACACCTTCAACTCCTTCGGGTGAGGCCGATTTAAGCTATCTTTTTTCGGCCATTGAATCATCGCTCCCCCACCTCG
This sequence comes from uncultured Oligoflexia bacterium, assembly GCA_937898585.1. Lineage (GTDB taxonomy): Bacteria > Bdellovibrionota > Bacteriovoracia > Bacteriovoracales > Bacteriovoracaceae > CALDHR01. The sequence continues at coordinate 4,228 of CALDHR010000291.1, read as the reverse complement.
CCGCCGATTCGCTTCTTGTCATTAAATCCACTGTTCCTGTTGGAACGGCAGAAAAAGTACGGGCCTTTCTTGCAGAGCACGCTCAAGTTCCTCTCCATGTCGTCAATAATCCTGAATTTCTCAAAGAGGGAACAGCGGTAGATGACTTTATGCGCCCAGATCGCGTTGTTATTGGTCATGAATCTGAAGAGGCCTATAGCGTGATGGAAGAGCTCTATGCTCCTCTTGTTCGCCAAGGAAATCCTATTCTCAAAATGTCTAACGTCTCTGCCGAGATGACGAAATATGCGGCCAACTGCTTTTTGGCCACTAAAATTTCTTTTATCAACGAAATTGCTCGCCTTTGCGATGAAACACAGGCCGATATTGAAGAAGTAAGAAAAGGCATTACTTCTGATAAACGCATTGGTCCTCATTTTCTCTACCCAGGTCCTGGTTACGGTGGAAGTTGTTTTCCTAAAGATGTTAAGGCCCTTATGGCCACAGCACGCCAAAGGGATTTACGCCTTAAAGTTATTGAAGCGGCGGAGCAGGTAAACCAAGAACAAAAAATTGTTTTATTTCAAAAATTCAAGAATCACTTCAAGGGTGATATCGAAGGCAAAGCGGTGGCCTTTTGGGGAGTGGCCTTTAAACCAAATACCGACGATGTGCGCGAATCAAGTGCCATTGATTTGGCCATGGCCCTCTTAGATGAAAATTGCTTAATTCATTTCTTTGACCCTGTGGCCATGGAAAATTTTACAGAAATTTTAAAAACACATCCACGCCGCGAGAATATTAAATCTTTTAGTGACAAATATGAGTGCGCCAAAAATTGCGATGCTTTAATGGTAATAACAGATTGGTCTGAATTTAAATCTGTAGACTTTGATCTTTTAAATAAAATTATGAAAGATCAGGTGGTTATCGATGGCCGCAACCTTTTTACAACAAAAAAAGTTCAAGACGCTCAGATGCATTACTATGCCCTAGGAAAACATATTAAACCTCTTTAAGCTTTTTTATTACTTCTTCAGGTGAAAAAGAGCTCAAGCAAATCATCGATTCGCAAACATCCAGCGCACAATAATGGGCCTTTTGAGTTCGGCAAGCTAGCTCTTCTACAAAAAAGTAAGGATGATCTTTTTTATCATAAGGATGCCACTCGAAAGGATCTTCGGGGCCAAAGAAAGTAAATGTCTTTACGCCTAAACTCACGGATAAATGTTTAATTCCCGTATCGCTTCCCACATAAAAAAGAGATTCTGCAACTAACAATGGAAGATCTTCTAGGGGAACATTTTCCACTTGGCACCATGGATAATTCCAGCTCTTTACTACTGAAGCAATTTTTCTATCTTGCACAGATAAAGACAAAGGAACTGAAATCATCATCTCGGGCCACTCATGATGCATTTTTTCGGCCAACTCTTTTGCTAAAGGAAGGGGGTAGACTTTTGTCAAACGCGAGGCCGCAAGACCCAATAAAATTCTTTTCTTCTTTAATGGTGCTGACTTTAAAGAAAGCACTTCAAATGGAAGACTTTCTTCTATCGCTCTTATGCTTAGCTCTTTTTGTAAAAAGCTTTCCACTAAACTCATATCTCTTTGGATAGCACTCATCACTTGCCCTTGGGCCGTCACATAGTTGCCTTTCTTCTTATGATGATTGTGATAGCGGTATTGAGTGACACCCAATTGCTGCAACAAAGAAAACCATTTTCCCGTAGAGCCTGACTGATTAAATTCGAGGACAAAATCATAATGATTATTGAGCAGCAATTGCGATACGGCCAAAAATCCTTCCACTCCTTTTTTTAAAGGATAGATATTGTCGTAGGGACCTGCTAAATGGTTATAGAGAGGCTTAATCCAGCTAGGAATCAGATAATCAAGCTGAAGCGAGGGAATGATTCTCTTGAGTTTCGCGAGGGCACTCAAGGTGATAAGAGAATCTCCCATGGCCCTATTTTTAACGCATAAAATTTTCATGAAGAAAGAAAAGCATAAGTTTATAGAAAGGGCAAAAGGAAGAAAGAATTATGAAGCATAAAATTTCTGGATTTACTTTTGGTAAGAATCTTCTCTCTTTGGGCTATCCTGTTGTGGAAAGCATAAAAAGCCTTCTTCCTCTCTGTGATGAAGTGATTGTCAATATTGGTTTTGATGACCTTAATAGCAAAAAAGATGACGGGACATTTCAGTTTTTGCTAGATCACTTTTCTTCCAACACAAAAGTTATTTTTATGACCTCTCAGTGGGATCAAACCATGACACAAAGAGGAGAGGTTCTCGCTCAGCAGACAAATTTGGCCCTTGATAAATGCCAGCATCCTTTTTGTCACTATATTCAGGCCGACGAAGTCCTCCATGAAGATGACTATCCTCTCATTGAAAAAGGAGTTCGGCAGCTTCGTGATGATTCTCAGGCCGATGGATTGCTCTATGATTTTGTTCATTTTTACAGTTCGCCCTCTGTCATTCGCTATGGGCGCGATGTTTACCGCAAGGAAATTCGCCTCATTCGCAACGGTAGGAATATCCGCTCCTATCGCGATGCTCAGGGATTTCGCCACCAAAATAACGAAAAACTCTCCATCTTAGAGACAAAAGCGCGCATTTTTCACTATGGCTGGGCGAGAAATGAAGAAATTATGCAGAAAAAAATTGCGGCCATGAATAAGTTTTACGGCGCTAGCGATAAAAAAGTAATTTTTAACTATGAGCATATTTGGGGAACACGCCCTTTCAAAGAAACTCACCCTGACGTTATGAAACATTGGATTAAAGAACATCACTCTTCGCGAAATATCTTAAAGGAAAAAATGATTTTTCGCCCAGAAGATATAAAGAGTATCCTCCTCGATTCCATCGAGAAATTAACTTCTCACCGTCTAGGCGAATATAAAAACTATAAAGGCCATTAAGTTAGCTCCACCACCGCTTCAGAGAAACAGTTCGCGCCTCTCTCATCCCCCGAATCCTCTCCTCGGCCAAAATATCCGCGGCCTTTGCCGTCGAAATCTCCCTCTTTTGGGCCAAGTCAAAAATATTAAGAGACTGCGTATAAATCATCTCTACTTTCTTGCGCGTCAATTCGTCACTCCAACCTGTCGCCTCAAGAGAAACAGAAATCAGCCCACCAGCATTAATAAGATAATCGGGAGCATATAATATTCCACGTTTTGTCAGAAGATCGCCATGCTGCTGTTCTTTTAGTTGATTATTGGCCGCTCCAGCAATAATACGCGCTTTGATTTGAGGAATACTTTTTTCATCAAGAATAGCTCCAAGAGCACAAGGAGCGAAAATATCACACTGAACTCCCAGAATTTTATCAGGTGACACAAACTGAGCACGCGGAAACTTTTCTTTAAAACGCTGAGCATGCTCGTCGTTGATTTCCGTAAAAATCAGCTGCGCACCTCCACGCTCTAAAAGTTCTGCTAAAAATGTCCCCACCTGTCCAGTGCCCTGCAAGGCCACTGTTTTACCGGCAACACTGCGACTCCCATAGACTTTCATACAGCTTGCCTCAATACCGCGAAAAACACCAAGGGCCGTATAAGGAGCAGGATTTCCGGCACCACCTAACTCTGTGGGGCGACCGGCCACATATTTCGTCTCACAAGCAATATAATCAATATCCTGCACACAAGTATTCACGTCTTCTGCTGTAATATAGCGCCCGCCCAAAGAATGAATAAAACGGCCATAGGAACGAAAAAACTGCTCACTCTTTTTGACATTGGGGCCATTGAGGATAACGGCCTTACCACCACCTAAATGAAGTCCGGCCAAAGAGGCCTTATAAGTCATCCCACGCGCCAAACGAAGAGCATCTGTAATGGCATCTTCCTCTTTCTCATAAGTCCAAAAACGAGTTCCTCCCAGCGCAGGGCCAAGAGTAGTATCGTGAATGGCCACAATGGCCTTAAGGTTGCAGCTAGGATCAGCATAGAAGAGTAGCTCTTCATGACCATATTTATCAAGATGCTCGAAAATCATTGGATTCCCCCGAGTAAAACATTTTATTCAAGATTAATAGGAGCTTTAAACTCCGTCAATGATGTTGTGCAAATGCTCTTAGTGATTTGAACCCTCTCCCTCATTGGAGGAAGAAGAATGGTGAGGAGAATGACGCTTTTTCATATCTGTAAGTTGAACGCGTTTAATTTCTTGCTCTTCAACTTTTTCAATTTTAATGCAAAGATCTTCTACAAAAATCATCATCCCTTTTTTAGGA
>CALDHR010000290.1 GCA_937898585.1 uncultured Oligoflexia bacterium | reverse complement strand
ATTGGAAGTATCAATCCATTTGCGCAATTTAACAATATAATTATCGACAATTCGAGGAGTTGGATATTCGTTTTCCCCCCAAATTAAATCCATGATTTCATTGCGAGAAATAACATGATTTCTTTTTTGGAACAAGAGTTGAAGAAGAGCGCATTCTTTCTGATTGAGGGAAATTTTTTCTCCCGTGGCACTTTCCACTTCATAGCGGTTAAAAAATATCTTTAAATCGCCTAAATGAAGCTCATCGGGTAGTTCTTGGGAGAATTTTTTATGAGCAAAAGTTTTCTTTAAGCGAAGAGTAAGCTCTGCCATCTTGAAAGGCTTTGTTATGTAATCATCGCCACCAATCTCAAGACCTTTGAGGCGAATTTCAGGATCACTGATGGCCGAGAGAAAAAAAATAATAAGGTCACTTTTTTTTCGGCGCCACTCTTCACCAACATCAAGGCCGTAACCATCGGGCAAATTGAGATCAATTAAAGCAACATCCGGGTTTATTTGCTCAAACATACTTTCTGCTTTATTTAAACTATTGGCCCAGTAAGTTTGTGGCCAGTTTTTGCTGAGATATTCGCAAAGAGTTTGACCCAGATTTTTTTCATCTTCCAAAATAAGGATTTTAGGATTGGGTGAAATCACTGATCTATTCCTTCTTCAAACTTTAAGATAAAGAGAAGTGATTCTTGATGAATTTTAACTTTCAAAGAACCTTTGAGATAATGCATTAAGTTTTTTATAAGGTATAGTCCTATTCCATGACCTTTTTTAGAATTAAACTTATAAAATATTTGTCCAAGTCTTTGGATGTCACCAAAAAAAGGAGGGCCGTGATCAAAGTAAGAAAGTGAGATGAACGGTTTTTCTTCTCGGTAGAGGGAAATGTCAATTTGATTTGATTGCGAGTGACGAATGGTATTTTCGGCCAAATTAGTAAAAATATAATGGAGGGATGACTCTTCTGCTAAAATAGAATAGTAAGATTTTTTCTTTTCTTTATTAATTTTTACTTCTAAATGAGGATATTTTTGAGAAAAAAAAGATTGAAGATAGCGTTCAATGTTTATAAGAGATCTCTTTGCTTCTTTTCTCTCAATGGCCACTCGTGTTAGTTGAAGTATTTTATCAAATTCAATATCGAGTTTTTTAGTGTCTTCTAAAAGACGTTGTAGAAGGAGATTATTTTTTTCTTTTTTATCAATAGGAAGATCTTCCTGAAGATTTTCTTGAAGGAACTCACTTTGCATCATGATACTTGTAATAGGAGTTTTTAGTTCATGAGAGAGAGAGGCATAAAAGAGTTGAAGCTGTTTGTTCTTTTTATAATCTCTAATGGCCAGTGACATTAAGATAAAAATAAGAAGTGAAATGGCCAAAAGGAAAAAGGCCCCTTCCCATTTGATCATTTCAAAATAGTGATGAGTGTCTTGTAGGTTAAGGGAAAGAAGAAGTTTAGGAGGAATCTCTTTTAACTTTTTTGAAATCTTTAGCAAAAGATAAGTCCACCAAATGGCCAAAGGAGCAATAAAAAAGACAGAGACCAAGTAAATGGATAGTTTTGAAAGAAGAGAGATGTTCGAAAAGGAAAATATTGTTTTCACAAAGATTTAGTTAAAATCTCTTCAATATTCTTTATTTCTTTTTGGTGGGCCGTCGAAACAAAACCAACTTCAAAAGAATTAGGTGAGAGATAAATTCCTTTTTCAATAAAAAGCAAAAATAATTTTTTAAAAGAGCTGGTTAAATTCTCCGGGATAAGATCTAAGTTGGTAATATCTTTTTCCGTTTTAGGAGTAATCCAGAAAAGTGATTGATAACTAAAAGCATTTAAGTCTTTAAACTCTTTTGATTGCTGAAAAAAGTTATTAAAAAGCGAGACGATTTTTTGAGTTGTTTCTTCTAGAGCAATGTAAACTTCGTCATTGAGATGCTGTAAATTAACAAGACCGCAACGCATGGCCAATGGATTAGCACTGAGAGTCCCTGCTTGATAAACATTGCCGACTGGGGCCAGCTCTTGCATAAGATGTCTCTTTCCAGCGACAGCTCCTACAGGAAGTCCTGCACCAATAATTTTTCCATAGGTGATAAGATCTGGTCTGATTCCCGTCTCTTGAACCATACCACCCATGCCTACACGAAAACCTGAAATAACTTCATCAAAAATAAGAATAGCGTCATGATCTTCTGTGAGCTTGCGCATCTTCTTTAAAAAATCAATTCTCTGTAGCAAAAGACCATTGTTGGCCGGAAGAGGTTCTACAATAATGGCGGCAATTTGATCTTTATAGTGGTGAAAGGCCTCTTCGAGGGCCGCTTCATCGTCAAGAGGTAAGACAATCGTATCTTGAATAACTCCACGAGGGACACCTTTAGAAGTTGACTCATTCATATCAGCAAGTCCTGAACCGGCCTTAATGAGTAGATTATCTTGATGACCATGATAGCAGCCGGCAAATTTAATAATTTTATCGCGGCCAGTAGCACCTCTTGCAATACGAATGGCCGTCATGGTGGCCTCTGTACCAGAATTGACAAAGCGGATTTGATCAATAAAAGGAAGTTGTTCTGTGATAAACTCACCAAGTTCTAACGAATATACTTCTGCTGCACCAAAGCTAATTCCATCCATGGCCGCCTTTTTTAATTCTTCCACAACGGGTTCAAAAGCATGTCCGTGAATGAGAGGACCAAAGCTCATGCAAAAATCAATATAACTTTTGTTGTCTGTATCAAAAAGCCTTGCACCTTTTCCACGTTTAAAAAAGATAGGGGCCTGTTCAATTTGTTTAAAACTTCGCACAGGAGAATGAACTCCTCCTGGGAAAATATGACTAGCGCGTTTAAAAAGTTCTTGATTGCTCACAGCATTCCTTTTGCAGATAATTCCTTAGCGGCATAAGTGATAATGAAGTCGGCCTTGGCCCGTTTAATAGAGTAAAGAGTCTCTAATAATCCTTCATGAAAATCGATAAGTCCCGCATCGGCCATCACTTTAAGCCCTTGGTATTCACCACTGACTTGATAAGCGGCAATGGGTGTATTTTCAAGTTCTTTGTTGGTTTTTAGACGATAGATAATATCTAAATATGAGAGTGCTGGCTTTACCATTAAGATATCGGCCTTTTGTTGCTTATCTCGCAGAGAAGCATTGATGGCATCTTTTTGATGGCGGTAATCAATTTGATAACTTTTGCGATCTCCAAAACTAGGAGTGCTTTGGGCCACATTGCGAAAAGGACCGTAAAAGTTTGAAGCAAATTTTGTGCTATAGCTCATAATAAGAGTGTCATCAAAATGGTGTTTATCGAGAGATTCTCGGATTGAAGAAATGCGATTATCCATCATATCTGAAGGAGAGATAACATCGACTCCACTTTCTGCATAAAGAAGGGCCTTCTTTGTTAACTCTAAAACAGATTGATGGTTATCAATTTTTTTTCTTGATTCATCCAAGAGACCACAATGACCATGAGATGTCTGACTACAGAGACATACATCAGCAAAGAGGATGATGTTGTCACCAAAGGCGTTTTTTATGGATTTAAATATTTTTTCATCAAATTGATAATCAAAATGTTGCTCAGATTTTTTAGAAGGAACAATAAATAAGAGGAAAGAGGATATTCCCATTTCCAAGCAACTCTCAATTTCTTTTAAGATAGACGATTGGGTTTGCTTCTTTTGACCAAAAAGGGCCGAAAGATCTTCTGGTTGTAGAAGGTCTTCATAGACAAAAAGAGGGTAGATGAGATCTTTTTTCTCTAGGACAACATCGCTGAATAAATGGCGGATGGCCTTATTTGTTCGTGTGCGACTTAAGTTTTTTAAAAATTTACTTTGATCTTTTTCTTGATATTTATCGCTCATAATGTTCCTCGGTGGCCTCGTAGAAGGTGAAAAAATGAACTCATGGAGGGAAAAGAGGTGAGGTTAATGCCTTCTTCTTTTAAGGCCATAAATGTTTTTCCATAACCAGAAAAATGATGATTGTCTTTTTCTAAAATAAAAGGAAATAGTTTAGCATAGAAATCAAATTGCTTTTCTCCAGTCCAAAAGAAAAGAGATATTTCTTGAAGTTTTTTTCTCATTTCTTCAATTCTATTTTCGTCATTGCTATTGATATGTTCATAGACTCCAATGCTTTTTTGTAAAAAATCACGGTCTCTTACTTTTTTTTCTGTGTGAGTCAAAAGGATACAATCATCTTTTAGATTTTCTTTTACTTCACCTGTAAGCATTAACTGAAGTGTCTTTGATTGAAATATTTTCTCCAAGTATTGTTCTCCTTGAAAATCAAGGGAGCCATGAATCCAAATTCCTTTTTGGGCCGCTTTTAACCATGTCTTTGTTCCGGCCGCAAATCCCCACTGAAAAGAATTTTTTTCTTTTGTTTGAGAGAGATAATCAAGAGTATATGAGGAGCTAGCAAGAAATCCTTTTTTAGAACAATCTTCATGAAATTTAAATGCAGGAATACTTTTCTTTGTGATGATTTCATCTGCAATTATTTTATAAGGTGAAGAAGGGGCAATGGCATCAATTTTTCAC
>CALDHR010000289.1 GCA_937898585.1 uncultured Oligoflexia bacterium | reverse complement strand
CAACTAGTAGTAAACGAAAAACAGGGAGGCGAACATCTACTCTTTAAACTAATTAAAATCATTGAAGAGTTTTTAAGAGGTCAACGACTTCGGGTAGTTCGGGCATAAACATAACCTATAAAAATCATTGATATAATGAATCGCAAATACTCGCATTAAATCAATCCTAGCACTTGCTTATACAACTCTCTGAATTTTAATAAATATTTTTATTCATTAAAATTTTTCAGTGATGATAATTTATCCTTGGTATTCCATAACATTATTGATACGGTCACAAAAGATTTTTTCCTGTAAAAAAAGGAGTTAACCGTAATGAATATAAAACGGCCCTTATTAGTCTTTTTTCTTATAGTCCTACCATTTTCTAATGCTTCCTCACAAACACATTATACAATCATTGATGGAAAAACTGTTCTTGATTTGTCAGAGCAAAAAGAAACAGAAGTATTCTTTAAAGTTTATAATGAACGATGTAATTGGCAAGATACTTTTCGTCCCATTCGGATCAATGGATATCAGCTTATTAAAGATGAGATTGAACTCTATGAACTTCTCCCTGTAGAAAATGCTAAAGGAGAGAGCGACTTTAAATGGTTTCCTCGCCATTTAAATAAGCACGGAGTTCTAAAACTTGAAATGCTACGGCGTTATTATGATGATCCTGTAAACGCCCCTTCTCTTGTGAGAAAATTTAAAATAAAATCGAAAAATCATTTACCATTGTCAATAATTGTTCAAAAAAATCAAACTGCTACCCAGCGACCTTATCTCTATAAAACAACAACTTGCGGAAACTAGTAAAAGGAACATTTCATGAATAAAATAAAAATCATGCTCGCCTTTGGTTTTTTATCATTGGGTTTTGTAAGTTCAGTCCACGCTGTGGGAGGTGGAGGTGCTGATAATTTCATCATGGTTATCACCGATACCAATAATAAAAGTCTGCATACTACAAATGTGACTACTGATTATGGTCTAGATAATGGTTACAGTATAAGCGATCAATTTGTTCATCAATTTCTCTTTCTTAACCATAAAGATAGAGTAGAGGCAAAATTTCATTGTAAAAACCATACCATTGAAAATGACAATAACATTAACCATTTTCTTATAAGTTTAAGTGAAGAAGAGCGACGCAAATATTTTTTCATCGCCACAACTAACTCATGGCCTTACTTCAAAGGAAGAAGTACTAATCACAATCATTTTTTCTGTAAAATCGAAGATATAAAACAAGTTGATATTCTACAAGTATGGAAAAAATTTAAAGTTCAATTTAAAAGTAAAACTGTCACAAACCCTACCTACAAAAAAGAATTAATCTTGGAAATTGAACAAGAAAAATTTGATCGAGTTTTATTTGATAAAAATGAGGTGTAAAAATGAAAAAAACATTTAATCTTTTCTTCTTTGGAATTGTCTTGAGTTACACCCAAATATCTTTTGCAAGTCTTTCAATAGAAGTTAACAACCCTATAACTTTGATAAAATTAAGCAATATCCATGATAATGAAATCAATTTTATCCTTAATGTCGGTCGCTCTTTTTTCTTTACGATTAAAGGTCCAAAAGACCATGGATTTTCTGTCTTCAGTAAAGAAGTAAGCTCTTCTGACGAATCCTACAGAAAACATGAAGAATCAAAATCAGAAAAACAGAACAGTATTTTTATATCCCATGACAAAGGACCAGTTATTGTAAAAATTGTATCAAGAGAAGGGACGTACTTTAGTGACTTTGAAGAAAAAGGACCATACTATATCGACATCTGGAAAGATGGAGTCCCTTGGCACCTAGAGTAAATTTTCGCAATTATTGAATAATTTTAGTCCGAAGATGAACAATTTTACCCTGCAGAATATTGAGTTTTCCTTTTAAATCATCCATCAGCTCATGATCAAAAGAGAACTCTTCTTTTTTATTTTCTATCGTATTTTTAAATAATGAACTACTTGCTCGCGGCATCTCAACTGATTCAATAACATCATCGCACTCATTTTCAAACTTTTGCTCAAGAAGGCCCAATAGCTCATTTTCAGCATAATTCTTTACCAGTAATTTTGCGCGTTCAATTGTCAGCTTATCTTCGAAAAGAACTTTTTTGATGTACATAACCAGCTCTACATCTTTGTATTCGTAAAGCTTTTTACCTGTTGAAGACTGAAGCGGTGTAATTTCAGGAAACTCTGCTTCCCAAAAGCGCATCACATAAGGTCTTACTTCCGTAAGCTCACAGAGTTCTTCTAAGGAAAAAATAGATTTTTGTGGAATACTGCTGTTGACACTCACACTTGTTGAATCAAGATTCATTCACTGCCCCCCTTGGCAAATCAAACTATTAACAAATTAATCGTCGTCTTCTTTATGACCAGTTCTAAAGGAAGTGAGGGATCGTGGAGTTTCGTGAGACTCTGCTACTTCAATGGACGTATCTTCATGACCATTATCATCAATGCGATGTGCGTAGCGATTTGTAATATCGTCTTTGAGGACCTGAGAAGGACGGTAACTGATAACCCTGCGCGAAGAGATTTCTAAATCCTCTCCTGTCTGAGGGTTTCGTCCCATTCTCTTTGATTTATCGCGGATGGAAAAGTTCCCAAACCCAGAGATCTTAACTTTTTCGCCTTTGGTAAGCGTGTCCTTAATAATATCAAAAACACAATCTACCATCTCAGCTGATTCTTTCTTAGCAAGTCCCATCTCTTTATAGATTCTTTCTACAATGTCAGCCTTGGTTAAGGCCATAGATTTTCTCCTGCTAATCTGAATAAGAAATTCTTCCCTCGTGCTCCCTAACAAAAAGAGTAGCACTAGGGAAGATCAAATTACAAATTAAAAATGACAAAAAAGAAAGATCTTATTGTCCCATAACGGACTGATACATGCTTTTAAAACCATTTGGATCAACAGCAGCAAGCTCTGCAAGAGACTTACGGTTGATTTCAGCATTGCGTGAACGCAAAACACCCATGAATTTTGAGTAAGATCCACCAAGCTCTTTTACCGCTGCGGAAATTCTTACAATCCAAAGTGAACGAATATCTCTTTTGAAAATTCGACGGTGCTTATACTCATTGTGCATCGCTCTTTCTACTGTCGCTTTCGCTTGAGTGTACTTTGTTCTTCGGTCAAAGTGAAAACCTTTGGCCCTCTTAAGAACTTTGTTTCTTCTTTGTCGCGCCTTAAAACCGCGCTTTACTCTTGTCATGATAACTCCAACCCTTCAGGGGGAGACGCTTTATGCTTCTCTCTTTGCCACTGAAAGTATCTAAAACTAAACTTCTAACTAAACGTACTGATAAGGAAGGCCTCTCATAACATACTTATGAGTAGCACTGTCTACGTAACAAGGATTTCCCTTCTGTCTTTTAAGAGCAGAAGACTTATTTCCCATATTGTGACGCAATCCACATTTTTTATACTTAATTTTTCCTGCACCTGTAACGGAAAATCTTTTGGCCATGGCCTTTTTTGTCTTCATTTTTGGCATTTTCTTATCCTTTGCTTATCTACTGAACTTAATAATTAACAACTATTTCTTCTTTGTGGGAGCAATCATGGCAATGATTTTATTTCCTACAAAATCAGGTCCTGATTCGATAGTTCCTGTTTTCGCCAACACAAGACTGATAATACTTTTAAACTTATCAAGTCCAAGTGTCTTATAGGCCATCTCTCTTCCTCTAAACTGCATGACGGCCTTTACGCGGTCACCATCATTGAGAAAGCCTTCCATTCTTTTTGCTTTCACTTCAATATCGTGTTTTTCAATATTAGGGCGAAATTGAATTTCTTTTACCTGAACAACAACTTGCTTTTTCTTTGCTTCACTACTCTTCTTCTGTTGCTGATATTTAAACTTACCGTAATCGATAATTTTAACAACAGGTGGTTTTGCTGTAGGAGAAACTTCAACTAAATCCAATCCTTGATCTGCTGCAATTCTTCTGGCCTCTTCTGTTCTTACTACTCCATACTGATGACCATCAACACCAATAAGCCTAATTTCAGGAATGCGAATCTGATCATTGATCCTAGGTCCTCCGCCATGTCCCCCGTGTGAAGGTCCTCTTCCTGATCCCATGGGACGTCCGGTGGCCCCATCTCTTGACGCTGTTCCTGCACCTACTGTTGGCCGAATCGGATTTTTTGTCTTAATAGCTACACTCCTCAATTTATTCTATTTACTCATCTAGAAATAGCGGCGCTAATTTACACCGCCCTTAAAATTTAGACAACTGCAAAAAAGTTAAATTCATCATCTTGTGGCATCAATTCTCTCTCGAATGGAA
>CALDHR010000288.1 GCA_937898585.1 uncultured Oligoflexia bacterium | reverse complement strand
TTATTATTTGAGAGAAGAGGGGATCTTTGATCTGCCATCATATGAATAGAATCCTTTTTGACTTAAATTTTTGCCATTAATTTTTTCATAATATAGATCAATTCTTTGTTTATGCCACCGATTGTGCCAAAATTTATATATCTCTAAAATAAAAAACAAAATGGTATTAAATCTAAAAAAAATATCGTATTTAATTACAAATAATTCTTAAAACGGAGAGAAATTCTACATGTTTCCAAATGAAGGGTTAGATCTTGTTTCAGGTTTAGAAAAAATAATCTTAGAGATGCGGCGCATTAAGGAAATTGAAAAAATTCTTTCCCATGCTGATCAGCAAATAGATGATTTAAAAGAACTAAGACTGCAAAAAGAACTCAAGACACTTAAAAATGAGCTAGAGAGAAGCTGTCCTTTTATTGATAAAATTCTTTCAAGTATTGGAAATAAGCTGGATAAGATAAATATTATTTCTTTGGTTCAAGATTTTATTGAAGACCAATCAACAACACAAAAAAACGGCAAGCAAAAAAAAATATTTAGTCGTCTGCCAAAAGGCAAGCAAAGGGCCATCTGCCTTTCTCCCCAGTGCCGACTCTCTTTTGTTTCAGCTAAAGGGCGATTAAGCACTTTTTCTTGTCCATCTTGCCGCAACAGCTCCCTTCATCTTGTCTAAATATTTGATTTTTTATTGACGAATAGGGTCTAATCCTTTAGAAACCCTCTTGGTATTTTAGTGTTCAGAAATTAGGAGATACAATGGTTAAGATTAGATTGTCACGTGGCGGTAGAAAACATCTCCCCATTTATACAATTGTTGCGGCCGATTCAAGAAATGCACGTAATGGTAAATTTTTAGAGAAATTAGGACAATATGATCCAAAATCTCAAGACGGTGAAAAAGTTAAAGGACTTAAGCTTGAGTCTTTGAAAAAATGGATTCAAACTGGAGCAATCTGCTCTGACACAGTAAGAACCTTGTTGAAAAAACAGAAAATTCAACTAAGCTAAGTTTTTGATGTATTAACTTAATACCATCTTTAACCAGTGAGAGTTTTCATATGAGTGAGCTAAAAGCATTAATAGAAAATGTAAGTAAGGCCCTTGTTGACCTCCCTGAAGCTGTTGAAGTCAACGAGATTCAGGGTGAACAAACCACTGTCATTGAGTTAAAGGTGGATAAGTCTGATCTGGGTAAGGTTATTGGAAAACAAGGAAGAACTGCTCGCGCATTGCGAACTATCTTAAATGCTGCTTCAACAAAGCTCAAAAAGCGCTCAGTTTTGGAAATTATCGAATAGAGAAAAAAGAAATAATGATGACATTGGTTCCTTTAGGCCTAGGTCTTTCCCCGAAAGGCCTAAAAGGCCAATTTCACTTTAAATCTTATAGTGGCCTTCCTCATGTCCTTGAAAATTGCTTAAAAAACAAAATCTCACTCTTCTTTATACAGAAAAATAAAAAAAAAGAAGTGCCCTGCTTTCTTGAAGGATTGAACAAAACACCAAAAGGTGATTTTATCCTTTCTTTAAAAGGGCTTAACTCTAGGACGGAGATTGAAGAAATTCTTCCCTTTGAATTAAAATTAGAAAGAAAACTCTTCCCCCCTCTTCCCGATGATGAATGTTATCTCGTGGACCTGGTAGGACTAGATGTTTTTGATTCCTCTTCAAAAGAGAAAATAGGGCGAATTATTTCCTTTGAAGATCATGGTGCTGGAATTCTTGCTGAAATAGAAAAACAAAGTGAAGAGAAAATACTTCTTCCTTTTATTAATGATTATTTTCCCGTTATACAAAAGAACAACCTTGGAATAGTGGAATACGTTGAAGTGGCGATTCCCAGTTTTATCGATTAGATAGATTAGAAGTGAAAAAAATTTATATCCTCACCCTTTTTCCTGAATATTTTACGCCCCTCCTTAAACTTGGAGTCGTTGGGCAATTCCTCGAAGGAAAAAGACGTGAAGTCCCTCCTCAAATTGTACTTATAGATATTCGCAACTTTGCCCAAAATAAATATAAAAGTGTCGATGATTCTCCCTTCGGTGGAGGGCACGGCATGGTAATGAGGGCCGATATATTGAAACGTGCTCTCGTTGAAGGGATCTTGAAAGTTGACTCTTACAAAGAAGAAGATAGCTATAAAGAACTCGTAAAAGATAATCTTCATGTTGTGGCCACAACAGCAAGAGGAGAAGTATGGAAAGCAGAGAAAGCAAAGGAATTTGCCGCTTTCTTAACGAATGATAGATCTAACAAAGATCTTGTTTTTATATGTGGGCGATACGAAGGAATTGATGAGCGATTCCTCAAGATCTATTGCCATGAAGAAATATCTCTTGGTGACTTTATCCTTTCTGGAGGAGAGATCGCCGTTTTATCTATTCTTGATTCTCTCTTGCGCTTTGTTCCAGGCGTTCTAGGAGATATTAATTGCGCCTTTGAAGATTCTTTTGAAGACAACCTCTTGGAGGCCCCTAAGTTTACAAAACCTCGCTTGTTTGAAGGAATAGATGTCCCCTCTGTATACCTCAGTGGTCATCACTCAAAAATATCTTTATTTGAACAAGAAGAACGCAAGAAAATGACCGCTCTCTATCGACCTGACTTAATAAAAAATGAAAGGAAATAAAATTTTGAATAATGACCCCTCCCTGTACTTGGCCCTTATTCATCACCCCGTTTTGAATAAAAGAGGCGAAATTATCACAACCTCTGTTACAAACATGGATCTTCACGATATTGCTCGAAGTTGCAGAACCTACGGCATTAAGAAGTATTTCATTGTTACGCCCATTGAACTGCAAAAAGAATTAGTAGATAAAATTCTTTCTTACTGGCAAGAATTAGAGGCAATTGAATTCAACAAAGATCGCCATTCGGCCCTTTCTCTCATTCAAGTTGTCCCTAGTTTTGATGACGCTATCAAAGAAATTGAAATTCTTGAAAATGGTAACACACCCCTTGTGACGGCCACAAGTGCTTGTCCAAACACCAAAACAAGCACTCCTGAAGCTTACATGAAGACTCTCTCAGAGGAGAATCGCCCAGGACTGATTCTTTTTGGGACTGGTCATGGACTGAGTAGTCAAATAACAGAAAAGTGTGATTTTATGCTAATGCCTATTGTCGGAAAGGCAAAAGATCATTATAATCACCTCTCCGTACGCTCGGCAGTGG
Source organism: uncultured Oligoflexia bacterium (assembly GCA_937898585.1). Taxonomy (GTDB): domain Bacteria; phylum Bdellovibrionota; class Bacteriovoracia; order Bacteriovoracales; family Bacteriovoracaceae; genus CALDHR01. Next base: position 128 of record CALDHR010000288.1, on the reverse strand, counting down.
CCATTTATTGCGATCGGCTTTATAGAGAAAAAGATAAATAGTTATTAAATAAATTATAACGAGAGGGAGTTCTATCAACTTCAAGACGGGCCGCCTTACCTTTTCTATCTCTTAGGTAATAATGCTTT
>CALDHR010000287.1 GCA_937898585.1 uncultured Oligoflexia bacterium | reverse complement strand
TTAAATTTGTTAAAACTGGCCCTATCTGAGAAGGTCGTCCCATAAAAAAAATTTCTTCTGTTTTTTTAAAATAGACTTCAATAGAGAGGTTTTTAATTTTTTCATGAGAAAAATTTAACATCGCTTCAATGATTGAATTTATTTCTAATTTTTCAAAAGTGTCATCTGCTGAATCGCGTGAGAAAAAACGAAGTCCTTTAATAATTGAGGCCATCCGCTCAGTAGTCATTTTTATTTTTTCTAACTGTGTTTTGAAATAAAGAATATCTATCTTTTCATTCTCTATTTTTCTTAAGAGGATATCTGTTTTTCCTGAAATAATCCCCAAGGGTGTATTCATCTCATGGGCCACACCTCCGGCCATCTCTCCTAAAAGAGACATCTTTGAACTCTCAATCATCTGAATTTTTTGCTCTTCAATAAGTTTTAACAATTTTTTTTCTTCTGATAAATCTTCTGCTACTCCCAAATGCCCAACCAAGCTGTTGTCATCAGGATCATACATGGATGTCACGCAAAGGCGGACAGGGAATCTCTCTCCATCTTTTTTTATATAAGTCCAGTCTTGAATATCAGCTTTTCCTTTCTTTGATTTTAAAATAAAAACTTCAAAGCCAGGCTCTACCGTCTCTCCAAACTCAGCTGACAATTTTTTAGAATATTCGAGGACCTCTTCAAAATCATGAAAAATGGCCGGAGATGATTTTCCAATTAAATCTTTTGCTTGATAACCAAGTTTTTTTTCTGCTGCCTCATTAAAGAGCGTGATGATGCCTTCAGGATTTGTGGCAATCATAAGATGATTGGCACTATTGACAATTCCATCAAGCCAGAGGGATTTCTGATTGAGATCTTCTCCTTGTTTAGAAAAAAATCTAAATTGATAAAATGCTCCCCATACAATAAATAAAACTCCTAAAAGATAAGATCCTAAAAAGAAAAGAAAAGAAGAGGAAAAAAAATCATTTTTTTTCTTTGCTGTTAAAATCCATTTTTGATTACCAAAATCAAGGGTGGTGCTTGATTCAAAATAAAACAAAGGATTTTTAAATTTAAAAATATCATTCATGTAAATGCTCTTAAGGTCTCCTTCTACATCAACCTGTAAGAAGTCTACTTGAGGGATTCTCTCCTTGATGGCCTCAATTAAATCATCCAAAAGAAGAGGCGCAAAGGCCCATCCCACAAGATTACTCATTCGCTCCACTTCATCTCTAGGAGGAATGGCCATTTTATAGAGAGGAAGATAATAGAGAAACCCTATGTTCTCTTCTTGTTTTTGAATGAGATTGATTTTACGAGATAAAACTAACGTTGCTTTTTTTGCAGATAAAAGAGCACCTTCTCTACGATTTTTTTCAGATGAAATATCAAGCCCTAGGGCCAAGTAATTTTTTTCAATGGGTTCAATGAGCTCGATGACCATATAATCATCTGTCTTTTCTGTTTTGGGATGAAGATAAAAATCTTCTCTCTTTTTTTCTTGTTCTGCAATATAGTCTTTTAAGTCACTATTTCTCACGTAGCGAATAAAGCCAAAACCCATTGCTCCTTTAAAATTACTAAAAAGGTTGCGCGATTCTGCATAAGTTCTGTAAATCTTTGAATCGAAATCAAAATTATTGGCCACAAAAGGGCCTTTTGTTCCTTCAAGGGGATGAGAATATTGCTCTATTTCATCTTGCAAAATTTTTTTTATTCTCACTGTATTTTCGTGAAGAAGAGACTCTTCTTCATTCATGGTATTCCATTTCATCAAAGAGAAAATAAATGTTAAGATGAAGACAAGAAATGCCGAAAGAAGAACATTAAAATAACGGTATTTGATAAATTTTTTAACCATGTCATCTTATCGACAATGTAGTTGAAAACTTTAAGAAGATTTCTTCTGCGTAATATCTCTTCTGATGGCAATAAATTTTTTAATCCCACCCATCTCATCTTTAAAGGGAACAATCGTTGTATCAACCCAGTAATAACTGCCATTTTTGGCCTTATTTTTTATCTCTCCTTGCCAAACTTTTCCCGACTGAATAGTTTCCCATAAGTCCTGAAAAAACTCGCGCGGATGATACCCTGAATTTAAAATACGATGATCACTACCAAACAGCTCTTCTTTGGAATAACCAGAAATCTTACAAAAATTATCATTACTATAGATAATTCGTCCCTTCTCATTTGTCTCGGCCACAATGGCGGTGATATTTAACGCCTCCTTTTGAAATTCAAGCATTTTACTTTTTTCAATCATGGTGCTAGACATTGTCAAAATGGCCTTCCTTAATCTTAAAAAATCATTATCACTTTCTGTAAATTGAAACTCATCAATACCTTTATCTTTATTTTCCTCTAAAAAAATGGAAATAATGGTTTCACAAAGATTTTGCAGTTGAGAGCTTTTCTTTTTTTGCTGAAAAAAATAAAGCCCGCAAGATAAAATTAAAAAAATTACAAGCACTAAAATATCGTTTGCTTCATAACGTCCAACATATAAATCAAAAATTTCTTTTTTCATGATAGAGGCAATCCCTATAAAAGAAT
>CALDHR010000286.1 GCA_937898585.1 uncultured Oligoflexia bacterium | reverse complement strand
TTTTCAGATAGAAGAGAATTCTGTTTACTGGTGTACGGCCGACATCGGTTGGATCACCGGTCACAGTTATTTAAGTTATGCCCCACTCATGAGTGGTATTACGAGTATTGTTGACGAAGGGTCTTTTAACTATCCTCATTACAAAAAAGTATTTAATGTTATTGAAAAATATAAAGTGAATGTTTTCTATACGGCCCCTACACTTATTCGCATGCTAGCAGGAAACTGTGATGACTTTGTTGATGATTACTCATTAGAGAGCTTAAAGGTTCTTGGTAGTGTCGGTGAACCCATTAGTGATGAAGCATGGCAGTGGTATTTTGAAAAAGTAGGAAAAAATCGTTGTTATATTGTGGATACTTGGTGGCAGACAGAGACGGGAAGCATTGTCATGAGTCCTCAAAAAGATAGACACCCTCATCCCGTTCCTTCTTACGCCATGGCCCCACTTGATGGTTTAGATGTAAAAATAGATGAAGGTGGGAGCCTTCTCATTACAACCCCTTGGCCATCTATGGCGCGTGGGATTTATGGTGATGAAAACAGATTTTTTGAAACTTACTTTAAAGAGGGGGGCGGATTTTATCTCACGGGTGACGGCGCGGAAAAAAATAGTGATGGTTATATTCGCGTAACTGGGCGTCTTGATGATGTTCTCAATGTGGCCGGCCATCGTCTCAGTACCGCCGAAATTGAATCTGTTATTGCAGAACATCCTCTCGTTTTAGAGGCCGCTGTTGTGGGAAGAAGTGATGAAATAAAAGGAGACGCTCCCGTTGCTTGGCTGGTTCTTTCAAAAAAGAGTGAAAATATCACAAAAGAGCTCAATGAACTTATTGCAAAAGAGATTGGAAAAATAGCACTTCTCAAAGAAGTCTATCTTGTCAGCGATCTTCCTAAAACGAGGTCGGGTAAGATTATGAGGCGCATTCTGCGCAAGATGGTGGAAAATTCCCAGCTCCCCAAAGAGAAACTCAAAGAGGAGCTAGGAGATTTAAGTACTCTTAGTCAGGCGGAAATTATTCATGATCTGTATCAGGGACTATCCCTTCCTCGTTGAATTCACTGTCGGCCGGAGCGATAGGTGTGACCGGAAAGTTTTCAAAATATTCTTCCATGGTGTCATATGTTTTACCACTTTTAACATTGGTAATTTCTTCAAAAATATAGCGATTGGCCCGCTCTTTAGTGGCGCGATAAAGAGAAAAACCGGCATCTGATCGCTTCAAGCGACCAAGCTGATAACCAATATATTTAGGCGTTACAATATTGAGCTGTACTTTATTTTCAATTTCCCATTCAACATCAACTCCAATATCTAAGATATATTCAATATTCTTTACATCTAACTCTAGCTTCTGACCATTTTTTGCAAAAAAAGTAAAAGACATTTGATCGACTCGCAAGGCCTGAATAATAAAGCCGACGCGATCGAGATAATCTTTACAGACAGGTGGCATTACATGGCGG
>CALDHR010000285.1 GCA_937898585.1 uncultured Oligoflexia bacterium | reverse complement strand
AAAAATAGCTTGGTGTTTTTTCAATAAATTTTCGATGGTGCTAAGAGAGGGGGAGATCTCTTGCTCAGATATTTCTTCTTTGTTTGAGTTGATGCCTCGTTCAATTAAAATCGTGTTTTCTCCTGCTTTTTGAGCAGTTAACCCCACTGCCAGATGGCACCCTCCTCCATATTTATCAAAGCTGGCCCTTTCAAGAGCAACTTCATTGGCCGTGGGAAGATGGTGAATTTTTTGTAAAAGATCTTTGAGTTCAGGGTCACCCTCTCTGTGCATTTCAATGGCCAGTGCCCCTTGTGCTGCGGCGCCAGGGAAGTAGGTAAGAGGAAGAAGCATGAAGTCGAGATCTTTTAGCAAGAGAGTGAGTTCTTTAAGAGAGGCCTCTTGGAGAGATAAGCGGTGGATTCCGGCCATGGCCAAAACAATAGCGTCGTATTGACCATTTCTTAATTTCTCAAGACGCGAATTAACATTTCCTCTTAAGTTAGAGCATTGGACTTCTCCTTCGAAATGAGGAAGGAATAAGGCCAGATTTTTTTGAAGAAGATAAGTGCGTCTAGGGGAACTTGTTCCAACGGAGAGTTGTTTTTTTTCTCCTCGTAGAATTTTCTCTTTTGTCTCTTTTGTTAAAAGAAGAATGTCATGGGGGAATGTTCTTTGGGTAATTGCTGCCAAAGAGCAAAAATCAGGTCGCTCTCTACCCAGATCTTTGTAAGAGTGAACAACCAAGTCAATATCTCGTCTGCCAAGAGAGTCATCGAGTTCTTTTGTGAAGAAATCTTTTCCATCAATCATCCACAAAGGTTTATCAACAATTTGATCCCCTTTTGTTTTGATAGTTTGAATATGGAAGACAATATCTTTTTTTTCTTGTCTAGCGAGAGATTCTAGCTGTTGCTTTACAACATTTGTCTGAGTAAGGGCCAAAAGACTCCCTCTCGTACCGATAGTAAATGTTTTTGTCATGATAAAGTTAACCTTTAGACGGCCATTAATCTTTTGATATTTTTTCTCATAAGGCCATTTTTTCGGCGAAGAGTAATTTCTTCTATCGCCTGACGTGCTTTATGAATTTTCTCTTCTGCTTCTTTGCCATTTTCTTGACCAAATTCAAAGAGGTCATCTAAATAAAAAATTCCCTTCAATAAATTGAGTTTTAGAAGATGTTGTTTGGCAGAAATAACAGAGGGGCCTGAAAAATCAATGAAAATTCCTTCTTCATTATGGTGTTGGTGCCATTGCTGAAAGAAGGATTCATTGTAGATAATATCATCAGAAGAAATAGCGCAGAGGATGGAAGAATATTTATGGTGCTCTTGATGGATGTCCCATGGGCATGTTTTAAGGTTAAAAGATTGTGCTAGAGACTCTTGCTTTATGGGATTTCTTCCACTGATAGAGACGTCAAATTTTTTATTGAGCAAAAAGGCCATTTCTGAGGCGAGTTGTCCTGTACCAAGAATGAGAACTTCTGACCCAACTTTACCTGTTTGCGTTAGTATTTTTTTTGCGAGGCCAGAATAAGTTCTTTTGCCGATACCTATTAAGTACTGTCCTCTAACTTCTTTGGTGTCTTTAAGTAATTTTTCAAGGATACGAAGAATGCTCGGATTCCTTTTCTGGCGACCAAGGTATTCAAGGTAAAATTGTTTAAACTGAGAGACAATTTCTGTCTCTGCGATAATTTTGCTTTTTAATCCACAAAGCATTTCTAATAAAAAAAGATAAGCATCTGTGCTTTTAAGATAATCTGCTTTACGAAAGAAAGGGTTGTTTAAAAGATTTTGAAGTGAGAGAGAATCATTTCCCATGATGAGAATTCTCTGGCATGTTTTCATAGAAAAGAGGTTTTCTGGAATAAGGGCATGAAGATGGGCAAAACTTTCCGCAGTCTCTGTTAAATCAAAGGAAATGTTGAGGATCCATAGGTTGTTCATCATGGGGATTAAGTATAGTCATTAAAATCAAAGTTTTGTCATGATTTTGTCAATGAAGTTCACAAAGACTTTTTAATTTGATAGAGATGGTTATCAATGAAGAAAAAAAATATTATCGTTAAAAAGATATGGGAAAAACTGAGTAAACCCTTAATGGCCTTTGACGCGAAGGTAGACGGCGCTATTTCATTTTTTTTTCGTCACTATGGAAAAACGAAATTCATGTTGGCCATGTCGAAAAAAGCACAATATTTTGGATTAGAGGGGCTTTATGAAAAGGGACCGAAGGCCTTTGTTTATTTTTTTCTTTTTTACTTAGTGCGAGACACAATTCTTTATATCTTGATCCCTATTTTATTTGCCACTTGGACCTCTAATTAAGCAGACTAACTCATTTAACCAGGATAAAAATAATGGACAATTTATCTCTTACTTTTTCAGCATCAGAGCTTTTGTGTCGTGGAAAAGGATTTACCTATGATGATGTCTGCCTTGTTCCTAAGCGGAGCTCTATTAGCTCGCGGAGTCATCCTCTCCTTACCTCTCGTTTGACACGCAATCATACGATAGATCTTCCTCTTATTAGTTCCAATATGGATACCATTTCAGAAAAAGAAATGTGCCAGAGCATGGCGAAACTAGGGGCCGTTGGTAGTCTGCATCGCTTTATGTCTATGGAAGAACAAGTGGCACAAGTTCATGCTATTGCAACTTTCCAGCAACAAGAAAGAATAAAGACTCCTATTGCGGCAAGTATCGGAGTCAAAGAAGAAGGGGCCCGCCGCGCAGAAAAACTTATTGAAGCAGGCGCTCAAATTCTCACTATTGATATTGCTCATGGTGATTCAGATTTAATGTTAGAGACTTTGCGATGGATTAAAAAAGAATTTCCTCATGTTGATGTTATTGCTGGTAATGTTGCCACCCCAACGGCGGTCAAAGGCCTTATTGATGCAGGGGCCGATGCAATAAAAGTAGGAATTGGACCTGGTTCTATGTGTACAACTCGCCTTATTGCTGGTTGTGGTGTTCCCCAACTCACAGCAGTTTCTTGGTGTGCCCAAGAAACAAAAAAAGCAAACATCCCTCTTATCGCCGATGGAGGATTGAGAACTTCAGGCGATATCATGAAGGCCTTAGCGGCCGGTGCCGACACTGTTATGCTGGGGAGCATGTTGGCGGGAACTTTGGAGACTCCCGGTGAACTTCAAGCAGGCTTTAAGGTTTATCGAGGAATGGCCTCTAAAGATGCTCAAGTTTCTTGGCGAGGAGATCTTCCTGAAGGAATGGCCCCAGAGGGAGTCTCCTCAAAAGTGGCCTGTAAGGGAAGTGTTCATCACGTCATTAAAGAGATTGCTGGTGGTATAAGATCTGGAATGACTTATTTAAATTTAAACTCTCTTTTAGAAGATAACAGAGAAGATATTCACTTTATTGAAATGAGTTATTCGGGGCGTCTTGAGTCAGGCCCTCACGGTTTGACAGGAAAATCTTAGGGGAGAAGAGTTCTATCATGAATAAGAATTTATTGGCCGAAATTATTAAATACCCAAAGCTGAAAAAGCGTTTAACTGATCGGCCAGAAGACGAAGCAAGAGTCGGTGAACTCCTAACAGAAATGGCCTACACGTTTAAACCTCAATATATCAACTATATGAAAGTGATGATTGAAAAGAGTTTGCTAAAGCTTTATGACAGCGTTGACTGTGGAGCAGAGGATGAAACAAACTGGGGAAAACTCGTTAAAGACAATCACGTTATTTTTGTTCCTAATCATCAGTCTCATGCAGATTATCTCATCTTAAATTATGTTTTGCATACGCGCTATGGGTTAACCCCAAAAGTAGCAGGGGGAATTAACCTTAATATCTTTCCTATTGGACCACTTTTTCGAAAGGCCGGTTGTTTTTTTATTCGCCGAACTTTTAGCAGTGACATTTTATATAAACTCACTCTTGAGTCTTATATTTCGTGGATGCTGAAGGGTGGTAGTTCTATTGAGTTTTTCTTTGAAGGAGGGAGATCCCGTACAGGAAAGTTGCTGCCTCCTAAGTTTGGTCTTTTTCAGATGATTTTAGAGACCTATCTTAATTTTGAGGGCAGCACTCAAAAGGACTTACTTTTTGTCCCTGTCTCCATTGTCCACGAGTTTGTTCCCGAACAGAGTTCACTCACGCGAGAGCTTCGCGGAGGAAAAAAGAAAAAAGAAAGCTTTCTTCAATTACTTAAGCTCTACAGTGTTATGAAAATGAACTTGGGAACAGTTCACATTCACATGGGAAAACCCATTAAATTTGTGCCGCAGCAAGAAGAGCAAGACCTT
>CALDHR010000284.1 GCA_937898585.1 uncultured Oligoflexia bacterium | reverse complement strand
CAAATTAACAATCTTTGACTACTGATGTGAGGTTTTCTAATGAAATTTTTTTGCCAAGTGGATTTTTTCTTCGTCACTCTTTTTCTTTTTACCCTAAACGCAGCAGCAAGAGATTACCAATTTCCTGATAAAAGCTCGCTACCCTTAACAGCAGAAGTAGAAATGCTGCAGAAGATAGATAAGGCCTATACAGATCTGGCCCAGCAGGTGAGTAAAGGAGTCGTTTTTATTGGGGTTTCTAAAGAGCAGGTGGTCACTAACCAATTTGACTTGCGTCTTTTTGAGGAATTCTTCGGTCCTGGAGCGCGTGATCCACGTTTTCGCCAACAGCGCGAGATACCGCCGCAAAAAATAGAAGGCGTAGGATCAGGATTTATTATTGATAAAAAAGAAGGGTATATTCTCACCAATAATCATGTGGTGGGAGAGGCCGATGAAATTAGCGTCACTCTTTATAATGGAAAAAAATTTAAGGCCACCGTTATAGGAACAGATCCCAAAACAGATATTGCTGTTATTCGCGTCACCAATCTTCCCGAGGAAGTAGAGAATATTTATTTTGCTGAATCAGAAAAAGTAAAGGTGGGGCAGATGGTTTTGGCCGTAGGCGCCCCCCACGGACTTGCGCAGACAGTCACAAGAGGAACTGTTTCGGCAAAAAATAGAGGTTCTATGGAAATTACCGCGCAAGGTGATTTTATTCAGACAGATGCGGCCATTAATCCAGGAAATAGTGGAGGGCCTCTGGTGGATAGTCGAGGAGAGGCCATTGGGATGTCTACGGCCATTATTTCTCGCACGGGAGGAAGTCAGGGAATAGGGCTTGCAATCCCTGCTCATATTTTAAAAAATGTCGCAGAAAAGCTCATTCGCTTTGGTAAGGTCTCTCGCTCTATGTTAGGAGTAGTCATTCAGAACTTATCAGAGGATTTGGCGCAAGATCTTGGTCTTAAAGGGGAAGAAAAAGGTGCTCTCGTAGTACAGGTGGCCCCAGGAAGTCCAGCTCAAAAAGGCGGAATCTCTCACGGCGATTTGATTGTGGCCGTTGATAAGCATCAAGTCTCTGATGCCTCGGGACTGAGTTATTTAATTTCTTTATCGCCCGTTGATCGAGATGTCGTTATTTCACTTCTCAGACAAGGGCAGAAAAAAGAGGTGAAGATACGCCTTGAGTCTAGTGAACCGCTGCTAAGTGCTAGTTCAACGGCAAAAGAGAATGGATCATCTCGAAGAAAAAAAGATGAGGATTTTTGGGGGATGAAACTTGTTAATTCCAAGATGGGACCAAAAGTTACTTCTTTAATTCTAGGCGAAGTTGCTGAAAGATCAGGATTAAAAGAGGGAGACATTGTTTTAGAAGTTAACCAGAAGAGTGTTAAGTCTGTTAAAGATGTTTTTAAATACGACACAAAAAAAGAGCGCGTTTTATTGCGTATTTTGCGTCAAGATCACTATTTTTATGTAAGTTTAAGAAAATAAAGGCAAGGAGAGTTTCGTGACACAAGATCATCATCACCGCGAAGATGAGAAATACAAAAAAGAGCATTGTCTGCCATGGACTGAAATGTATTCAGAGCAGATGCATGTACGCATGGAAAAGCGCGATAAACTTTTGGCCATGAACTCAAATCCTTATCGAAATGATCTTGTTCCAAAGCATCGTTCTAAAGACCTTATCACGCGCTTTAATGCTCTTTCGAAAGAAGAACTTGAGGCCCTTTCCCCCAAAGAAAGTTTTGTTTTGGCGGGGAGAGTTTTGGTGGTGCGAAGTTTTGGGAAGGCCGCTTTTTTGGCCTTTGATGATGGGAGTATGCCTTTTCAGCTTTATGTAAAAGAGGGCGTTGTTGATGAAGAAGGATTTAAACATTTTAAACTTCTTGATTATGGCGATGTGGTTTACACGGAAGGTGAAATTTTCAAGACGAATAAAGGCGAACTTGCTCTCAAGAGTAGTAAGTTTTTTATTGTGACAAAGGCCCTTCGTCCTCTTCCCGAAAAATTTCATGGACTCTCTGATCCAGAGCTTCGTTATCGTATGAGGTATGTGGATTTGATTATGAATCATCAGTCGCGCGATCGCTTTAAGCTTCGCTCGCAGATTATTCGCCGTATTCGCGAATTTTTTTATGAGCGCGATTATCATGAAGTTGAAACGCCTATGCTTCACACCATTGTGGGAGGGGCGGCAGCGAAACCTTTTATGACTCATCACAATTCTTTGGCGCAAGACATGAATATGAGGATTGCTCCCGAGCTTCACCTTAAAAGGCTTATTGTTGGGGGAATGAACCGCGTCTTTGAACTCAACCGCTGTTTTCGCAATGAAGGGATTTCTTTTAAGCATAACCCTGAATTTACTTCCCTTGAATTCTACGAGGCCTACGCTACTTTTGATGACATGCTGTCTATTTGTGAGACGCTGCTGAGTAAAATTGTTCACGACTTATTTAATACTTACGATATCTCTTTTGGTGAGAAAGTTATTTCTTTTAAACCTCCTTTTAAGCGTTTGAGTATGCGTGATGCTGTTCGCGATTATCTCTCTCTTACAGACGAGGATATGAAAGATACAAATAAAATGGCCGAGATGCTCAAAGATCATGTAGATAATCCTAAGCTACTTAAATCTTTAACTCATGATCGCTTAATGGCCACCTGTTTTGACGAGCTTGTCTCTCCTCAGTTGGTTCAGCCTACTTTTATCTGTGACTATCCAGTGGATATCTCACCTCTCTCTAGGCGAAATGATAAAGATCCTAGCATTGTCGATCGCTTTGAACTTTTTATTAATGGATGGGAAATCGCCAACGCTTTTAGCGAGTTAAATGATCCAATAGATCAGCTAGAGCGATTTGCTCACCAGGCGAGAATGAAAGATCTTGGAGATGAAGAGGCCTGTGATATTGATTACGATTTTGTGCGGGCCCTCGAATATGGAATGCCGCCAACGGCCGGCCAAGGAATTGGAATTGATCGATTGTGTATGTTGCTTACTAACAGCACAACTATTCGGGATGTAATTCTCTTCCCTCAATTGAAAAAAGAGCATTTTTTTCATGAGCATCATTCAGAGGTGGCCAAAACAGAATGAGAATAAGAAAAAGATCTTTTTCTTTTGTCTTTGATTTTTTTTCTCTTATTTTTTTCGAAAGGTCTCTTCGAAGACCTTTCTTTTTTTGTCTTCTGGGGATGTCGTTGGCCATGAGTATTGTTTTGGCCACTATTTCTCTCATGAGTGGTTTTGATAAAAGTTTAAAAAAGTCCCTTCGTTCTGTGCAGGGTGATTTTTATTTTTATCATCATCGTCAGGCGCCTTTCTCTCTTGATTCTTTTTATTATTTTCTTGGACAGGAAAAGCAAGAACCAGAAAATGTCGCTTTTTCTGCTTTTTATCAAACGCAAGGCTTTTTACTTCCATCATCTCAGCAATATGGTAAAAAAAGTACAGGGGTGCTGATTCATTTTGTCGATGAATTTTCGATGAAAGAAGTCACAAAAAGAGAAGAATTTTCTCTTCTTGAAAGTGATAAGGCCGTTTTGCTTGGTTCGGAGCTTGCAAAAGATCTTGGTATAAAAAAAGGAGAAGAGCTTGTTTTGCTTTTTTCTTTAACGAAGGAAGATTCAAACTCTTCCTTTCTTTTTTTTCGAGGTATTTTTCAAGGAGTTGTTAATCACAATCTTTTTGAAAAAGATTCGCGCTTTGTTTATGCAAAACGCTCTTCTCTTCAGCATCTTACAGGAAGAGATGACCTCATTAATCGAGTAAGTTTTAATTCTTTTAGGCAAAATGATGAAAGTGGAGTTGAAATGTCTTCTCAGCTTCCCATCGGTTATAAAGTAGAACCTTATTGGAGTGATTTTTCTACTCTTCTTGAGGCCGTTAAAGTGGAGAAAGTAACACTCCTCCTAATTTTACAACTCATTGTTCTTATTGCAGGAATGGGGCTTACGGCCTTTCTTTTTTTCTTTTATGAGGAAAAAAAAGAGATGTTTTTCTTACTTCTCTCTCTTGGCATGAGCAAGCGAAGACTCTGTCTTTCTCTTTTGGTTTTTCTCAACGTTGCTCATCTTTTTGCCGTCCTTATTTCTTGTGGAATGCTAAAAATATTTAATGAGTTTTTTTTCTTAACAAATCTTTTTAGTAAGGGAAAGGCCATTTATAATCTCGTTGAGCTTGTCCCATCTTTAGAGTTGACTGATTATTTGCAAGTTTTTCTTTTGGGATATCTTTTAGTGATTTTATTAGCTTTGTGGTTTTTTTATTTTCTCTTCAAAAAACCAGTCATGGCACTCATGCGTTCAAGAGAGGTGTAAGATGTCAAAAGAGATTATTCTTCAGTTAAAAGGTATTCATAAAAAATTCTCTCATGAAGATGTTTTAAAGGGGGTCAATCTCACTCTTTTCGAGGGAGATAGGGTGGTTTTGCAAGGGGCAAGCGGTTCAGGAAAGTCAACCCTCCTTCATCTTATGGCCGGATTAGATGAACCTTCCACTGGAGAGATTTATTTTTTAGGAAAAAATCTTACTCATGCTTCAGATGATTATTGGGCCAAATTGAGAAATGAAAAAATAGGTCTTATTTTTCAGTTTCATTTTCTTCTATCTACCATGAGTGGGTGGAATAATATTTTACTTCCCTCGCGCATTGGGGGGAGGAAATCAGTAAAAGAGGTGAAAACTTTTCTATCTCCTTTTATCGAAGAATTGGAAATGGGTCATTTGTTGGACAAAAAACCTCATGAGCTTTCAGGTGGTCAACAGCAGCGAGTGAGTCTTTTGCGGGCCATTTCTCTATCGCCAAAGCTTCTTTTATGCGATGAGCCTACAGGAGGACTTGATTCTCTTCAATCGCAAAAAGTGACAAAACTTTTACTAGGTTTAGCGGAAAAGCTAGGTATTACTCTTGTGGTGGTGACTCATGATGAACAGGTGGCCTCTCATTTTTCCAAGAGGATTTTAATAAAAGATGGCATTGTTTAACGATACAGACTGTACTCTTAGATTGACATCAGGTACATAGAGATACTTTTAGACTTTTATCTTAGGGTGTTTTTACTATGATGAGGATTTTTACCCCCCTGGCCCTTGTGGCCGTATTAAATATTGCCGTCAATTTTTTGCCTTCTTTGCAGCCTCAGGCCGCTCTTGACTTTACGCTAGGACCCAAAGAAGAGTTTTTTCGTGTAGATGAAATTCAGGTGGTGGGAAACCGCAAGGTGGAGGCGGAGGCCGTTTTACGCAAGCTTTCTATCAAGAAGGGCGATTTCGTTGATAATTATCAGATCCGTCATGATTTAGAGAATATTTATAAACTAAAATATTTTAATCACATTGAAGTACAGCAACTCAGAGAGCGAGGAAAGAACATTCTCGTTTTTAAAGCAGAGGAGCGTTCTCTTGTTAAAAAATTAAAAATTGAAGGTAATGAAGATCTTTCAAAAGAGGATCTTTTGGAAAAAATGAAAACAAAAGAGTATGCGATTTTAGATATTGCAACTTTACAAAGTGATATTAATGAGCTGCAAAAATTCTACGAAGAATGATGCTCATGAAAAAAAT
>CALDHR010000283.1 GCA_937898585.1 uncultured Oligoflexia bacterium | reverse complement strand
AAAGAAAAATAATAAAAAGTTGAATAATATCAGTAGTGACCACCGCCTTAAACCCACCAAACATCGTATAAAATAAAACCACCGCCCAAAAAATCCAAAAGTAGATAGGGGTTCCCATACTTTCATCAAAGAAGCTGTTAAAAAGATTTTTGGAGGCCACTACTTGTCCCACTAAAAGACCGAAGAGCGATAAAGCAGAAATCACAGAGGCCACTGATCGAAGCTTCCTGGATCCATAAATTTTTTCAAAAATCTCGGCATTTGTTCTTACCTTAAAAGAACAGAGTTTTTTACCAACCCCCATTGCTAAAATAATAAGACCGAGAAAAATTCCTAAATTGTAAAAAAGACCGCTGAATCCTCGCTCATAAGATTCATTAATACTTCCAATAATGGCCCCTCCTCCAATCTGAGTGGCCAAGAGAGTAAGAGTCAGAGAAAAATAACTAAGGCCCGACGAAGAAAAAGAAAAGTCATCTTCGCTTTTGATATTCTTAGAGCTGATAAAACCAACCATCAAATAAACAAAGGCCATAATGATAAAAAGAGTGGTGAAAAATTGAATATCCATGTTAGTTCTTCTCCCTTTTGCGTAATACTTGACGGTATCCACTGTTTTGAGATTTATTGATAAATTTGGCCACACGGGTAATAGTAGTAGTGGAGGAGCCTGTCACTTTGCTGATATCGCGGTAAGTGCGCCCCTCTTCCAATAAGATGGCCACATGAAGTCGTTCCTTCATGGAGTTAAGCTCTTGCTCTGTGCAAAGATCAAATAAGAAATCTTTGGCCTCTTTTTTATCGGCCAAAAGAGAAAAGCAGTGGTAAAAATCATCATAGGTGAACTGTTTTTTAGTCATACAAGTCCTGTGGGTAAAAAATCTGTTTTACTGTATTAGCGCGTTGTAACACACAAAGGAGAAAAAAGTGACTTTTTTTGAACAAATTAGTGAAGATATTAAAGTATCTATGAAAGAAAAAAATAAAGTGAAGTTAGATGCTCTTCGCTATCTGAAGGCCATGCTCATTGAGAATAAAACATCAGCAAAACCTATTGAGGAAAAAGAGGTTCTCATTAAGCATTATAAAAAAATGAGTGACTCTCTTTCTATGCTTCCAAGTGAATCTGAAAACCATCAAAAACTTGTCTCTGAATTAGCTGTTCTTAAAGAGTATATGCCTGAAGAGCTGACGGAAGAAAAAGTTCGAGAGATTATTAGCGAGATTGTTGCTTCGCTGCCTAATAAAAATTTTGGATTGATCATGAAGGAGCTTTCGCCAAAAATTAAAGGGCGCTTTGACGGAAAGAGGGCCTCTGATCTTGCAAAAGAATATTGTTGAGTTGTGATGTAAGAATGGATTTAATTTTAACAAATGAGCAGCTTGCCTTCAAAAAGCGTCTAAGCAAGAATATTAAAAAGTATCTCCCTTTTTTTAAGAATCAAAAGGTGGATTGCTTTAGGCTTTATGAACGCGATCTTCCAGATTTTCCCTATCTCATTGATTTTTATAGAGATGAAGAAGGAGAGGTTATTGTTCTTTCTGAAAAGGGACAGCGAGGAGATTTCGAGGAAAAGCTAAAAGTGGTGCAAGAGATCATTTATGTTCTTTTGCCATCGCTTAAGTCTATTTTTTTAAAGAAGAGAGAAAAGCAGAGTAGAGAATTTCGCTATCAAGCACTAGAGCAGAAAAATGAGTGGCGTAAAGTTAGAGAAGGGGATTTTTATTTTTTAGTCAATTATGAAGACTACCTCGATACTGGACTTTTTTTAGACTTTCGTCTTTATCGAAAATTTTTACACTCTTTTATTCAGACCCCTCGTGTTTTAAATTTATTTTGTTACACGGGATCACTATCCATTGCCGCTGCCAAAGGAAAAGAAGGGCGTGTGAAGGTGACGAGCGTAGATCGATCAAAAAAATATCTGGAGGTTGCTGAGAAGAACTTTTTACTCAATGATCTTTCTCCTCAACACCATTGTTTTGTTCAGGATTCAGTCAAAGACTTTTTAATAAAAGCAAAAGGACAAGAGACTTTCGATGTTATTATTTTTGATCCCCCCACTTCCTCTAAGTCCAAAAAAAGTTCGCTTAATTTTGATTTAGAAGAAGATTATCTCGCTTATCTTTCTTTAATGAGGGACCTACTTCCTTCTTCAGGTGGCCTGATTTTCTTCTCTTGCAACAAAAGAGGATTCTCCCCCAAGTGGGGCAATCTTCCTAAAAAAGTAGAGAATTTAACAGAGAAAATGCGTCCTCTAAATCATCGCGACAGTAAATTGAATCAAATCTATCAGCTTTATTTTTAACTTTAGTTTTCCTTTTTTTTCCCGATAGGATTTTGCTTTGAGGATATTTCCATGACATGAAAAGAAGAGGAAGTAATGGATAGTAATGCCCTTTTAATCTCAACCAATCTCGACCTTGTTCAGTTTTATTCCATTAATTTAGAAATATTTGTCGGGGCAAAGGTAAAGCACGCGAAATCTCTTGAAGAAGTATTGGCCCTTTTTAATTCCTTAGAGAAAGTTGATGTTCTCATTTTGCATCAAAAAGAGATGGAAGAATCAAAATTGATCTCGCTGTTAGAAGAACAAAAAAAAGCAAACAAATTTTCAGGCAAGGCCATTATTTTAGGTGAGTCAAAAATATCTTTAGAGGGAGAAGGAAATGTAGTCAACTTACAGGCCACTTCCTCTCTTAAAGAAGTTATTCAGGGTTACGCAAAACTAACAGGTATAACAGCAAAGGATATGGCCTTGGCCCCTGTTCCTGAGTTTTATCCTATTTCAAAAAATTATTTAAAAAATTTGAAATCAATTCCTTGTGATCTTTATCGAGCGGCCGATGAGGCAGCATCACCTGATAAAATGGTGAAAATAGAACCACCTTTTTCTGATGTTTTTAATAATAATTCTATTGTTTCATGTTTTGTCCCATCAAAAGAGAGACTCAAGTTTATTAATGCCTATAATAGTTATTATCTCTCTGAGATTATGGCCAAAAGTGGTCCTGATCCAGAAGAGCAAATGGTTTATGCTGATCATCTTCGCGTTCAATTAACAGAAGGACTCATTCAATTTGGAGTTACCGAAGCATCTGTCGTTTTAGCGGAAACGGGATTAAAGGCCTTAAATAATATTGTCTCTCAGCATGGAAAACTCAATTCACTTTTGCAGGGCATGTTAAAAAATAAAACAGGTTATTTGTACCGACATTCTGTTCTCATCGTTCATTTCTCAGATCACATGCTCAAGGGACTTCCCTGGGGAACAGCAGAAATGAAAGAAAAGCTGACAACAATGGCCTTCTTTCACGATATTCTCATCAAAGATGATAATTTGGCGCAAATTCATACAAATGATGATCTTAAAAAAATGGCCCTAAGTCCTGAGCAGGAAAAAACAGTCCTTAATCACGCTTATAGAGCGGCCGAAATTATATCTCATTTCCCCAATATTCCCAATGGTACAGATGTGCTTATTCGGCAGCACCATGGAATGACAGGGGGGATCGGTTTTACAGATAAGTTAAAAAGCAATATTACACCTCTCGCAAAAGTTTTTATTATTGCAGAAGATTGTGCTGATTTTTTGCTTTCTATGCCAGAGCATCATTTAAAAAAAATGGAGGGAGCGATGATTCGAAAAAACTTATTGCAAGTTTTGCGCAACAAATATCAATCGGCCCAATATAATCCTATTATTAAGACTCTTGAAGCAATTGAATTCTAGCGAGTATAAAACTTAATGATGCTTTCTTCTTTTTTCATGGTGAAAGAATCAATGACTGTCTGATGAAGTCCTTGAGGAACAAGAAGCTGGAGGGGCATTTGAAGAAGGGGGCCATTTTCTTGTTTTTCTTCGTACATAAGGATAATGATTCGCTTGAGGATATCTTTTTTAAACTCAACAGTTTCCTTATCCCATTCCCAAATAAGTTCTAAGTCTAATTGTTTTAAATCACCCAGCTCCACAACAAGCTCATTTTGTCCTTGTACAGGAAGGTTAAAAAGAGCATCAAGGATAAGAGTGGCCACTTTTTTCCACTGACCATCTTTCATCCCATAAAGATGAAGTTTGGTTTTTTGTAACTCAACATCAAGAGAAAAGTTCTCTTGAAAATGAAAAAGAGGAAGTTGTTCAATTTCTACAAAGGCACGTAGATTATCTTCTTCAAAAGTCATTTGTCCTATTCGAGGAATAACCTGTCCCCATAGATATTTGCTCATGGAGTCCTCTATCCCTTCGTAAAGTTTAGAGGTTAATTCAAAATAGAGTTTTGTTTTGAGTTCATTTTGAATAAAAGTAATAAGATTGGGTAAGACAGCATGGTTAAAAGAGAGATTGGAGAAAAGATAAGGAGGAATATTTTCTATTTGCATTGAAGGAGGAGGTGTCTGTTTTCCTCTTCTTATTTTGCTAAAAAAAGTACCTAAGATAAATTCAAGATGACCCTTTTGCAAATTCATTTCATGAGGAAAAATATGTGTGTTAAATTGAATATCAGGAAAAATATCTCCCTCATCTTGTTGTTGTCTGTGAATAACAGGAAGTTCTAAATTGCTCCATTGATTTACCATTTCTTCTGTCTTCGCAAAGTACTGAGTTGTTGTCTCTTGAACGAGATTGGCCAACTTGCTTTTACAGAGATTGAGAATATGGGGAATAATGAGTTGCATAAGAGATCCAAAAACAAGTGGTCCCTCGCAATACTGAGGAGGAGAAATAAGAGGATTTATATGAGCGAGAGGGTCATTGAGGGGCACAATATTAAGCTTGAGGTTTTTATCACTAACAAGGGGCGTTGCCTCTAAATCAAAAGCGGCATTTTCTTTGGTGCCATAGCGAAAATCCATCTGCTTGCAAGAGCTTCCTACAAAGTGGCCAAAGATTTCTTTTCCTACAGAAAATTCGTTAATACGAATGGCAAGACCGGCAATATTCATTTTCATAAGGGCCTTCCCTTCATTCAAGGTGATGTAGGGAGAAATCTCCGTAAAAGAGAATTGAATGTCATTGACATTGATATCAAGGCCATAAGCATTGCTGGTAAAAGGATCTAGTTTAATTTTTTGTAATTCTAGTGAGAGTTCAGTGGAATAGGCCGTCAGTATTTCATTGAGGGCATCTTGTTGGATATTAAAAGTTAAGCTGCGAGGAATCTCTGTTGTTTCATTTTGAGGATAAATAGAAAAAGATAAAAGAGAAAAACAAAGAATAATATTTATAGTTTTTATCATAAGGATGAGACCTATTTTGTTTTAATATTTTTAATTTTTAGACATCATATGAAAGTAAAAAATTATTGGAACTCTGTAAAGGGCCATCTATTTTTTGCGATAGGCCAAAATAAAAGTAAAAAGAGGGGAGAGGAGAATAAAGGGAGAGTAACGGATATAATCGAGAACGGGCACTTGAAGGGTTGAACTGACAAAAATACCGCAAACGCCCCATGGAACGATGGGGTTGATGAGGGTTCCACAATCTTCTAATGTTCGTGAAAGAATATTTCGCGGTACTTTAAACTGATCATAGAGAGGAAGAAAACTTTGGGCCGGGAGAAGAATGGAGAGGTATTGCTCTCCACTGATAAAATTTACACCAATCGAAGAGAGGCCAGTAAAGAGAACAAGTTGAAAAGGAGTTTTAATGAGTTTTATCATGAGCTTTAAAAAAGTCTCGAGAATTCCCGCTGAAGTCAGAAGTCCCCCCAAACATAGAGAGAGAAAAATAAGAGAAGTAGAGGGAAGCATGGAATTGAGCCCTCCGCGGTTAAGTATTTTTTCGGCCAAAGGATTACTACCGCTAAAATGATGACCATCCATCAAAATAAAAGGAAGTTGTGTCAGCGTTATATGAGGCTGAGAAAGAAGGGCCGTCATAATGGCCACGAGGATACCTAGAAAAATAGTGGGGATGGAGGGAATACCTAAAAAGGCAAGAATAAGAATAATAAGAGGTGAGAGCAGAGTAAAAAAAGAGATAAAGAAATGGCCCTCAATGACATCTTTAAGTTCATAGATGGGTGTTAAATCCACCGAAAGGGTTTGCTCATCAATAAAATAAAAAAAGATGATGGTCAAAAACAAGGCAGGGATAGTGGTTTTAAGAAGAGAGCGGATATGTTCAAAAGGGCCAATTCCAACAATGCCAGGAGCAAAGTTTGTCGTATCTGAAATAGGCGATATTTTATCACCAAAAAAAGAGCCACAGACAATAGCACCGGCAACAGGAGCAAGAGGCATATTGAGGCCTTCTGCAATTCCTACAAGAACAACACCCACCGTTGCAACTGTTGAAAGTGAACTTCCTGAAAAAGTGGAAATAATAATGCTAATAAAAAGAGCATTAAGGGTAAACCACTGCGGAGAGATGAGATTAATGCCGTAACAGAGCAAGGTAGGAATAGCACCTGAAGCAATCCAAATGCTAATGAGGATGCCAATGAGAAGGAGAAGAAAAATAGGGCGCACTCCAACGCGAATTCCTTCAACAATGCCGTTTTCTAACTCTTTCCACGAATGACCAAAGAAAAGAGCAACGATGGAAGTAATGGCCATACAGAGAATCATCACCAGATGAGGGGGATGATTGAGATAAATCATAAAATAAGAAATATTGATAAAGTTAAGGAGCAGCACCATTAAGGCAAAAATATTTTTATTTGTCTTCATAAGATCTTTTATAAAGGCCAAAAATACATTTGACTACGGTATATTTCTTTTTTATGGTGCCCGCCGCTGCTTTATAGAGAAAGAGGTGCAAAAAAAAGGTATTTAGTAATTGGAAAGTTTCTTTTTTCCACGCGCTTGGACCGCGATAATTACTAAAAAGGGTTTTTTTGCCGAAATAATTTGTTGAGACCAAGGCAATAAATTATTGGTTGAGCTTAGAGATACTAGCTCGACTGTCATTAAAAGATTGTATTTTTAATGGAGCGCTTTCTTGTTTTGATTATCTTTTTTCCTCTCTATCGCAAGCACTAATATTTATTTATCTGTCAAACAAATGGTGGTTGCTATGGAACAATTTTTTCAACGTCTTTTTTCTTTTATTGAGTTTGGAGAGTCCTTTATTTGGAGTTATATGGGGATTCCCGCTATCCTCCTTTTAGGCATTTACTTCACAGTTCGCTTTAAATTTCCTCAGATGCAGTCAATGCTTTCGGCCTATAGTTTTTTTAAAGATCTCTTTCAAACAAAAGGAAGTGATGCTGAGGGAATTCACCCCCTTAAAACTTTTTTTTCGGCCCTTGGCGGGATTATTGGGATTGGCAATATTGTTGTTGTTTGTATCTCTGTGGAAATAGGAGGACCTGGCGCCATTTTTTGGGTTTGGATGACAGGGCTGATGGGAATGATTTTGAAATACGCAGAAATCTACCTCGGTCTTCGCTACCGCGAGAGAAACAGTGACGGAAGTTATTCAGGAGGTCCTCTTTATTTTTTAAAACAAGTAAAAGGAGGAAAAGTTCTCTCTTATCTTTTTGCTTTTTTTATGTGTATCTACGGTATCGAAGTTCTCATGTTTAATGTCATTGTAGAGAGTTTTGAAGCAGATCTTCTCATTCCTCGTCCCGCGGGGATCGCTCTTCTTTTGGGTGCTATTTTCTTTGCCGTTAAAGGAGGAGGAAAACGAGTGGCCAATATTGCAACAGTGGTCGTTCCCGTTTTTATCGTCGTTTATGTTGCGCTAGGCGGTTATATTATTTTCTCCCACAGCGATCTTATTTGGCCAACCATAAAACTCATTTTCTCTTCGGCCTTTACAGGTCATGCCGCGGTAGGAGGTTTTTTGGGAAGCACGTTGCTTGTAACCATCGGACAAGGAATTCAACGAGGCTGTTATACCGGCGATATCTGTGTGGGGTATAGTTCTATGATTTACAGTGAGGCCCGTGTTAAAGATCCTAAAGAAGTTGCGAGGCTAGGAATTTGGGCCATCTTTATGGACACTTTTGTTGTCTGCACTATTAGCGTTTTTATCGTTTTACTTTCTGGCGTTTGGAATGATGGAACAACTGCTTCTTTTATGGTGAAAAAAGCGCTCTCACAACATTTTCCCTCCGTTAATGTTTTTATGGCCGCCCTTCTTTTTTTGACAGGATATTCTACCATTATTGCTTTCTTTTTTGTGGGAATGAAATCAGCTGCATGGCTTTCGCCTCGCTACGGTCAAAAAATTTATCTCGTCTATGGCGTATTGGCCCAAATCTTTTTTTCTTTTGTAGATACAACACAGGCCGCCTCTTTAATGGGATTTTCTGGTGCTTGCCTCATGCTCATCAATGTTTATGCCATTACAACATTGCGAAAAGAAATTAAGTTTTAGTTATGAGATTTTTTATTCTCACTTTTTATTTTTTCTTTCTTTTTTATCTTGGCAAGAAAAAGAGAAAGAAAGAAATGATTGGCCCTTATCGCCCGAGCTCTCTTTTACTTATTAATACGGTGATTGGTACTTGTGTAGGCGCTGCGACCATTATGGGGACGATGGAGAATATTCTTAATGTAGGTATTCACGCTGTCTGGCCTATCTTTTTTATCAGTGTGCCTATTTTATTTTTATTTATTTTCCCTCCTTCTTTTCCTTTGTTGAAAAAGTATAAAACAGTGGGAGGTGCCTTTGGGGGAGTTTACAATAAAAAAGTGTCACTGCTATTTTCAGTGAGTTGGCTGGCCTTTTGCATAGGAATTTTGGTGGTGCAAAACATGGCCTTATGCCGCCTTTTTTCTACTATGACAGGACTTAGTTTCTCTCAATCTCTTTTTATCCTTTGGCCTTTAGTCTTTTTTTATACCACCTATGGAGGAATTGAGGCCGTCATTAAAACTGATTATTTGCAGACGCTTATTATCTATCTTTTTTTGATTGTTTTTCTCTTAACTCTTTGGCCTTCGTCTGGGGGTAATTCATTTTTTGATCTTTCTTTTCAAGGAAATCTTCCTCCTCTTTTTACAAAAGAGCGCTTTATTTTTTCTTTTGATTTGATGGTGGGCCCTCTTTTTTCACCTCCTATTATCCAGCGCTATTTACTGAGTGGCAGTGAAAAGAAAGGAAGAAGGGTGATGTTGGGGGGATCTTTTGGAATTCTTGTTCTTATTTTATTAAATATTTTGGTGGGTTCTTTTCTTTCTTCTTTAGCTCATGAAAAAAATCTCTCTTTTTCTTCTGTTTTTCATCTCTTAGAGCAGCTTGATTATTCTCCTTTGTTTATGGATTTTTTCTTAGTGATGCTTTTGAGTGCGATTCTTTCTTCCATCGATAGCTTGCTTAATTCTTGTGAAGAGACATTAATAAATGATTTACAAGATTTTAAAATACAAAAGATAGGTATTTATCTATTAGGTATCACAGTGATGATTCTTACTTATTTCTCAGGAGATTCTTTGTGGAGCGCCTTAACTCTTCCCTATAAATATTGGGCGGCCGTATGGACCGTTCCTATGGGTTTTTTACTTTTGAGTAAAAAGAAAAAAATTCCCACTGACCTATTATTTCTCACTCAATTGATTTCTTTTGTGGTGGGGGTGATGTTTTTTTCCTGGGTGGGCGTTATTGTTAGCTTCTTTTTATTTACTTTCTTTTATTTTTTTTCAAATCTCCAGAAAAAGAACCGTTCTTCTTTACAATTTTGAATAAAAATGTATATTGCCTGCGTTTATAAAATATTTTTTAAAAGGTAGGAAGCAGAATGAAAAAATTATTTAAACGAAGAATATTGACTTCTTTTTTACTAGCTCTTTTTGCTGGTCATCATTTTTTATTGGCGTCAGAAGGTGATGGAGCTTTTAAAGAAGCTCTTGATGAATTAGGCAACAGTCATAATAATCTTGCCTCTAATTGTACTGGTACAGAAAAAGAAGAAAGTCGCTTTGAGTTAGATTGGAAAAAGTTAACAGATGTGGGGCAGGAGAGAAGTAGAGAACTAATGCAATATTTTGCTGCTGAAGTAGAAAAGCTGAACAGATCTGAAGTAAATAATTTGAAGCGAATAGAACTTGAGAAAAAACTCGCCAGCAGAATCTTTATGACGCTGTTTTATACTAATGAATATTTTGAAGATGAGGCATTAGGTATTGCTTCTGATGAGTCGTTAAATGCATTAGGTTCTTTTAGAGGTATATCTCCTTCTGTAAATGAGGACATTCATCAAATTGAAGATTTTGAGGCCAAAAGCCTTGTCCGTAGTAGAATGAGTCATTTTTTTATCAAAATTTTTCAAACTGTTGCTAAAGAACCAAACTTTCCCCGGCCTTTTTTTGATTTTTCAGAGAGTCGAAAAGAAGTACCAGAGCCATCTTATCTTTGGAGTAAGACATTTTGGATAGATGAAAATTCTCATTTTTTTCTATCTGATGCTGATACTGATACTCATATTGATACTTCCCTTGAATTAATGGACTTAAAAAGAAGAGCAAATAAGGCCTCCAGAGAACAGTTGAAGAAGGAGTCTTGGACTTCTTTGAATCGTACAATGTTAAATAGAATTTTAATTTCTCTTATGAATAACAACGAGAGACTCTTAGAGGCAAAAAGAATAAAAAACGATGATATTATGAAATACCTCGAAAAGATTGAGATAGTCTCGAGTCAGATAGACAAAGAGCTTGAAACACTTTCCTTTGAAGAGAGTGTGAAGAAAAGCGTCGAAAATTGGCTCTGGTCAGCTTATAAGGCCTCAAGAAAAGAGGCCTCTGAATGGATGACGGGAGATTCGGCCCATGAACATTTTATGAAAATTGGGAAAGGCCTTACTGAGGTCACTAAAAAAGAAGAAAAACGAGATTTTAGATGGTGTGAGGGTGCAAAAATTGTTATGAAGAGATTAAAAGAGGGAGAAAAAAGTGGTAATCTATTTCTTCAGCATCTTCTGACCGTCATGACATCTGTTAATCAAGAAATTGAAAATTTAGGGCTTCCACCCATCAATTAAGAAGGGCCAAATTCTTCACTTAATTGAAATGTTCTGCGCAGGCCTTTTTGAAAGGCCTCGTGCCATAATTTTTCCATATCTGCTTGTTCTAAAGAAGTGAGAACTTCGCCCGTAACCCCTTGCTTGGAGGCCACTTGCTCTTTTAATTTCTGAAAAGAAAAAGAGCTTTTGCTAAGCCATTTCCCCGAACCATAAATTGTTTGTACTGAAATTTGCTCAGAGAGTTCTTGAGGAATTCCTTTGCTTTGTAAAAAAGAAGAAAAGATATTGGCCAGCTCCACAAGATAGGCCGGTCCTGATCCAGAAATAGGAGTGATAAAATCTAGTTGATCTTCTTTATCGAGAGGAAATACTTTTCCTGACTCTTTAAAGAGATTAGTGAGATTGGCCTTATCTTCTTGGGTGACGAGCTCTGAAGGATAATAAATAATAGTTCCCTCTTTGACGGCACAAGGAGTGTTGGGCATCAGGCGGATAATTTTAAGTTTTTCAGGTCCTAGTTTTGCTTGAATAGCATCTGTTTTAATGCCGGCCATAATAGAATAGATAACCACTTGAGGCGAGATGAGAGGAATAAGAGAAGACGCCATCGAGCGAAAGTCTTGAGGTTTGACAGCAATAAAAATCACGTGAGGAGAGAGGCCTTCAAGAGAAGTAACGCTTTGTCCGTTAAGAAAGGAGGCCAGCTGCTGTGCTTTGTCGGGAATAATATCATAGCAAAAAAAATTGAGATTTGGTGATCCTCCCTGCGAAGAAGAAAAAAGAGCGTGGGCCATAACACCGCATCCTACAATAAGAATATTCATGAACTCATCCTTTGTTTATGTGAACGATCAACTTCTGTTTTTATTTCTGCTTTTATTTGCTTGAGCAGTTTGACTATATCATCTTTCGTGGTTCTAAAAGAGTTTATACAAACTCTAATATAAGTCAGGCCCTGAATTTCAGTTGTAGAGAGAAAAAATTGTTCATGAGAAAGAATTCTTTGATGGAGATCTTTTGTCTCTTGATTATTTTGATAGTGAAAGGCCACAAGAGAGAGGCCGCTATAGGGAAAAATTTTGAGAGAGGAAAGCTGTTGAAGTTCTTTATGTAGGGCGGAAGTTAATTGAATCCTTTCTTCGAGACAATCAACAAAACGCTGCTGCCCTAAAATTTTCATTGTAAAATAAAATACACAGCCCCTCGGAGGGCGTGTGAGCTCAAGAGATAATTCATTGAAATCCCACAATTCTTTGACAGCTTCTGGTGAAAAATAATTATTAGTTAAATAATTTTCTTTTTCTTTAAGGGAGGCCGATTTTCCCAAGTGATTTTGAATAAGGAGAAGTCCTGTCCCGTAGGGAAAAAAGAGAGATTTATGGGGGTCAAGGGTGAGAGTATCAGCATGTTCAATCCCCTTAAATAAGGCGGCGCCTTTTTTCGTTAAGGCGTAATAACCGCCGTAAGCAGCATCAATATGAAAATGAAGATGTTGTGCTTTTGCGATAAGGGCCATTTGAAGTAAATTATCGATTGAGCCTGTGTTGGTGGTGCCAGCATTGGCCGAAAGAAAAAAGGGAAGAAGATTTTTTTTCCTATCTTCTTCTATTGTCCAAGAGAGTTCTTGCAAATTAATTGTCCCATCGTTGTGGGTTGCAATCGAGCGAATATTTTTACTTAAAATGCCTGCTGCTTTGGCCGTTTTAATAACAGAGAGGTGTGTTTGGTTTGAAGTGTAAACGGTGCATCGATAGAGATCTTCTTCTTCATAAAGTTTTTGCTTGGCCACTTGAAAGGCCATGAGATTACTTTGGGTTCCTCCTGAAGTAAAAAGACCTTGGGAGGTATGGGGAGAAAAATCAAAGAGGGGGAAATGCCATTTAATGCTCTCCATTTCGAGGTTTAAAAGTTCTGGCGCGGCAAAGGGAACCCCTAGATAGCGATTGTAGAGAGAGAAAATCATTTCAAAAAGAGCGGCAAGGGGAAGGCCCCCTCCTGGAATAAAGCCCATGTAGGATTGCCCGGCAGTATTAATTCCTGAATAAAATGAGTTCTGAAAGTCTTCTATGAGTTTTTGAAGAGAACTTGTCTCTTTGAGATTCCCCAGAAGAGGAGAAGGTGAAGAAAAGTTGTGAGAAAAATGGTTGTTCTCAAAAAAATGCTCTATCAAAGGAGAGGCCTCTTGAAGTAGAGCAGCAAATTCTTCTTTTGAAGGATTGAATAAGTTCAATGGATAAACCTTAGGGAATATTAATTTTTAATTAAAATGAGAATTCCATTGGATTATCTTTGAATAAAGAAGTTTTATAAAGGGAAAACGAGAGATTTGAAAAATAAAACTTTCTGAAAAAGTGATTTCTGTAAATAAATCACTCTCTTTTTTTATGCGATGAAATCTTTTATTTAAAAGAGAAAGATAGCTTTCATTAATAGACCCGCCGAACTGTCCTTTTTCTTCTAACTGATAAATTGATTTTTTTATCTTCTTTTCTAAGAGGATGGTTTGTTTTTTGAGATGATAAGTCTTTTCGAGAATAGTAATAAGCTCTTTTGGTGAATTAATTTTTTTTCTGAGGAGAAGATCGAGAAGAAGAATATTTAATTCGTAAGAGCTCAGATTCGACTCGATTTCTCCCCACTCTTTATTTTTCTTTATTTCTTCTAAAAAAGGAGAAAGGTAGCTGTTGATATCTAAAATAGTGAGGGCCGAGAGGTTATTTTCTTCTTCAGTAATATTTTTTTTTAATAATTCAAAGCAGTTATTAATATTTTTTCCGAGGCAGGTTTTCTTGTAGGCCAGTTGGTGAAAGGAGACAATAGACTTTGCTTCACTATAATTCTTTGCGATCTTGGCATTTTGCTCTGAATTACTATTAAAGTAAGAGAGCTTTTTTGTCATATCTTTCGAGTAAAGTTGAAAGCTTGTTTTTGAGTATAAGTTTTGTAGTAGGGGATGAGTGAGATTATCAAAAATATTTTGTCCTTCCTCTTTAAGAGATTTTTTAAAAAAAGAGATGGCCAGAGCTTCTTCTTCTAGCTCTGTGAATAAAATAGAAAGTGCCAGGCACTTTTCTTTTATACCGCTTTCGCAAAGACCTGAGACTTCATAGAAAGGTAGCTTGAAAGAATCTTTTTTCTTAAAAAAAAGAGAATGGTAGAAGGTCGATAGATGATGGTTTAAGCGAGATCCCTTAGAAAGGTATTGATGAAAATAAAAAGGTTTATTTAAAGCATATTGATTGATGGCCTCTAAAAGACATGAATTTTGACGAATAATTTTTGGTGTAAATTCTTCGTCGCAAAGAACTTTAAATTTTTTTGATGACGATTGATAGTCTCCTCTTCTTTGAAGTTTTTTTCCCTCGTGAAAGCAAATGGCAGGATGTTCAAAAGAGCATTGAGGGACATCAAAAGGATAAAAAAGGATGAGAATAAAACCAAAAAGAGGAATATAGATAGGGCGAAAAAAATAAAGAAAGAGGAATTTTTTTCTGGTAACAGGATGAAATTCTATTTTTTCTTCTTGAAAAAGAATAGTTGTTTTATTTCCTCCTATCTCAATGATATCGCGCTCTTTTATTTTTGTTTTTATTTTCAGAGGTATTTTTTTTGAATTAAGAAAGGTTCCATTCTTTGAATTTTCATCTTGAATATAAACTTCATTATCACTGGTCATCAATTTACAGTGAAAATTACTGAGATATTGATTGTTATTAAAAAAAGAGGAGGTTGTTTTTTTTCCCAAAGTAAGGGTTGATTTTATCTCTATCTTTTTATTGTTTTCTAAATTTAAGATAAAAAACTTGCTCTTAACGAGAGAAGGATTATCAAGAAAAAGATCTTTTTCAACAGATCTGATACGTTCAAAAGGAATAAAAATAAGAAAAAAGCGATTTAAAATTTTTTTTGGAAAAAAAGCAATAAAAGAATAGTTTTTGTTTTTTGAGATGTAGAGATGAGGAAAGTTTTTTATAGGATAAGTAAGGGTGAGAATTCTTCTTCCGAAAAGATTATAAAAAAGAATAATTTCAGATGAATTAATAAGGGTGTTTTTCTCAAGAATAAGCAGAGAGAGAAAGAAAAAAATGAGAGTTAAGAGAGAGTAGATGAGAGCATAATGAGAGATAGTTTCAAAAAATTGAGATTCTCGGTTATAGAGAGACATAAGAAAAATGTTGATGAGGAGGTAAGAAATAACGCACCAAACCCATCTCAATTTTCCAAAATTATTAAGGGGAGAAAGACTGTAGATTATTTTATTTTTTTTTATAAGAGGTTCATTCATTTTGTTATTTTAATTGAATAACTTTATAGAGAGAAATGCTTTTGCAGCTTCTTTGTAATTTCCTTTCTCAAAATCTTCAATAGCAATCTTTTTTCGTACATTATTGTCAGATAATTCAATCCCTTCATCTTTCATTTCAATAATAGTTTGAGCAAGGTGATGAGAGAGAATAAAAGTAGCACTAATAGGAGAAATATTTTGTGGACTAAGCTGCCGTGGAAATCCCTTGCTAAAAGGGTCTTCATGGTGCTCCAAAATGATTTTATCAACACCAAGAGGAGTTTCTTTAATTTTATTAATAATCTGAATGGCCTTACCAACGTGATTCATAAATAACTTTTGTCTTTCCGCCAAAGGATTCATTTTAGAGACAGCAGAATCTTTTAAGATGGCCTGATCTTGAAAAACTTCTTTTAATTCTTTTTTTTCATTTAAGTTGAAATCAGTTAGGGCAATATCATGAAAAATAGCAGCAAAAGTGAGTCTTTGGAGGGTCGATTCATTAGACCACTTTAGTTGAGAGCATAAAATATTGGAAATAAAAAGTGTTAAAAATGAATGCTGGGTTAGATAACTATCTTTATTATTTAAAAGATTTAAAATGAGATATTTTGCATCACTGTCTTTTATTTGTGAGGTAAGAGAATTAATCGAAGAGCTGATGAGAGAAGAAAATTCTTTGTTTATTGAAAAAATATTGCTTATAGAGTGAACGACGTTGTAGATACTTGATATTTTATTTTCAATAGGAAAGTCATGATTTTCTTTTGTGAGTAAGAGAAGTTTTTCTTCAATGGCCTCTGAAATAGTATGAGAATCATAAAAATTAACATAGAGATACTCAACTTCTTTTTTCTCTAAACTAGCATAATCTTCAGGTGTTAACATGTCTCCTTTGAGAAATATTTTAACGGCCTTTTCTTTTCCCAAAACAAGATAAAGATCAGAAGGAATGATTTGAAACATTTTAATCATTTTAATAGGAATTTTAATATAATCAGTTTTATGAGCAGTGACGTAATCTTGGTTTATAGCAACAAAATATTTATCGAAGTTTATTTTTTCAAAAATAGTTTTTAATCCTTCAATGATTTTTGGTTTTTGAATATATCCTTGATAGAGGTTTCCATCTAGAAAAAGAGGATTGCTGGGTTTTTTTCCAGCAACTAAAATAAAGTTCGTTTCTACCTTTTTATCTAGCAAGACAGAATAGAACTCTTCCCCTGACATTTGCGGCATGAGGTTGTCGCATAAGATAAAATCATAGGGAAAGGATTTGCTGAAATCTGTTTGATCTAATAAACTTCTTGGGTTTTCAAAAAGTTTGACATTAATAGGATAATTCTTTGCTACTTCATTTTCTAAATAAAATGAGATAATTTCTCGTATTTCTATTTCATCGTCAATAACAGCAAAGGTAATTTGATTTTTCATCTTACTAATATAGCTGTTTTAAACAAGAAGATTGAGAGGGGAAAAAATGGTGGACCCGAGAGGATTCGAACCTCTGACCTACCGCTTAGAAGGCGGTTGCTCTATCCAACTGAGCTACGAGTCCATAATAATAAAGGAAATTGGGATGCGGGAAAATAGCTTGCTTAAATAATTTTGTCAAGCAAACATCATCTATCTGACAAAGGGAAAATACATGCATATTCGAGAAATATCTCTTTCCTCAATAAAAGATCTTAAAGCTCATATCCTCTCTAGGGCCCCTTCTATCTTTACTTCTTCAAAAACTTCCACTGTTATTCCCTATGAGAAAATTAAAGATTTTTACGCAGATAAGGACGAGAGCTTTGAGCTGTCTTTAGTAGATATTTCTGCTCTTCCCCAGAAAATGGAGCTTTTGGAAAATGGAAACCTGTCTTTTTGGGGCGGAGTGACCTTTGAAGAGGCCCGACTCTTTCTGCGAGAAAAAAAGAGAGATCTTTGTGTTTTTCCCACCGAAGAGCTGGCCTCTCTTGTTGGAGGAATTTCTACTTCGGCCACAGGAGAGAGAAGTTTTTCTTTTGGCCCTTTGCGGCAGCAAGTCAAAGAAGTCTATTTAATGAATAGTAACGCAGAGATCTTAACTCTTAGGGATGAAGTAAACTTGAGTGATTATTTTTCTCAAGAACAGCTGACAGATGATCTCTCTTTGTTAACTGCTTATCAAAAGGCCTTCAAACCTTTTAATTCTTTTAAAAATGGTCCTTTTCCCCATTTTGAAAAGGCCACTCATTTGGCCATCGGAACAGAAGGGCAATTAGGTGTCGTTCTAGGAGGAGTCTTAGAAACAATACCGTTGAAAAAAACTTTTTGTTTGGCCATAGAGCTTCCTCGCTGGGAAGAAGATAATTCCCTTCATTTGGCCATCTACGAGCGTTTGCAATCAAAGAGAGACTTTGTCTATTGTTTGGAGTTTATTGATTGGAGCTCTTTTGAGGTCTCGGCCTTTTGCCTTCCTGGGCAAAAAAAAGAAACGGATTTTATTTTTATTGAAGTCCTTGAAGAATATTATGAAGATCTTTTTACCAAAGATCTTTCAACCATTGAGGGCATTAACCTAGAGCGTATTATGGAGCTTAAAAAAAGCGACTTCGATAAGTGGAGAAAGGAAGTTCCCCGTTTAGTTTGGGAGAAAAATTCCAAGCGAGGCATTATTAAAAAAGGAACAGATATTCAAATGCCGAGAGGCCATCTTGAAAAACTCTTTTCTTTTTATCGAGAGGCCAAGGAATTAGGTGTGGAGTCTATTCTTTTTGGTCATCTAGGAGACGCTCATCTCCACTTTAATTTTCTTCCTAAAGATAGAAAAGAAGAAGAGATTTGTGAAAAATTTCTCATGGCCCTTTACCAGAAAGTAAAACAATGGAATGGTTCTCCTTTTGCAGAACATGGAGTTGGTCTTATTAAACAAAAATATATGAGTTCTTTTTATACTCAAACGCAGCGAAATTTTTTTTCTTTTCTTAAGAAAACATTTGATCCTCATGCTCAATTTTTTCCCAAAGGTCCTATGAATTTATGAGAGACCAACAAATTTCCCAGATGGCCACTATCTTTCGTTCGGCCAAACGAACATTTACTTGTAAATTAGATAAACCTCTTGCAGACAACACCCTTTTTATAGAGGCCACGGCCTTAGGCAATATCCTCAAGAAAGATGATCTAGTGGTGGGCGATCGCGTAGAAGTTGTCATTGGTCATAGTGACGGTGAATTTGTGATCACAAATCTAGAAGAACGCAAAAATGAAATTTATCGCATTATTTTGCGTGAAGGAAAAAAGAAAGTTACTGCAGCCAATGTGGACTATCTCGTGATTGTGGTTTCTGCCACTCTTCCGGCCTACAAAGCGGCCTTAGTGGATCGCTACCTCCTACGAAGTTTTCAGTGGGGTATTCCCGCCATTTTAGTTTTTAATAAAATGGATGAGTTTGCAGAGGAAGGTGATTTTTTAAAAGAAGAAGAGAAGGGATATAATCCTCTTCTAGAAGATGTCATCGAGCTCTCGGCCTTCAAAGGCGATAGCTATCGACCTAGATTTTTAAAAAAGGGAATTAAAGAGCTAAAAGAAAAAATTAAAAATAAAAAGGCCCTTTTTGTAGGGCACTCAGGCGTAGGAAAAAGTCATCTGATTTCTACTTTAACAGAAGGCCATGTGAAGCTAAAGAACCAAGAGCTGGCCAAGGCCAACAAGGGGAAACACACAACAACGTGGAGCGAAATTATAGAATATAATGGTTATTCTTTTATTGATTCTCCTGGAATACGCTCTTTTTCTCTCGATGATTTAGACCCTCGCGAGCTCATTGACTATTTTCCTGACCTCTTTGCTATTGCAAGAACCTGTCGTTTTTCTAATTGTCAGCACCAACTAGGTTTATCGGATAACACGGGATGCTCTTTTTATGAGTACCAAAATGATATTTTTTTAATGCGCCGATTAGACTCGTATAAGCAAATAGAGGAGCAAATTTCTACTATCCCTTTCTGGAAAAATAAATTTAAGTGATTCTTTTATTTGGGCGACGAGCCTTCGAGAGACCTGTCTTTGGAGGAAAATTATATGGCCGAAATAATTGATTTTATTCAGAAAAAAAACGAGATCTTAGATAAAAAAAGAAGAAAATTTGACCGTTTTGTTTTTAATCATTTTCTTCGCCTTGATCTTATTCACTCCGAGTTAAAATCTCTGCGTCTTTCTTGTGAAGTAAAAGATATCTCTCTAGGAGGGATGTTGCTAGAGGCATCACGAGATTCTTCCTTCAAAATAGGGGATGAACTTTCTTTGAAACTCTACTTATCATCGCATTTTTATGTAGAGTTAGAAGGAAAAATTGTCAGACGTGAGAGTTTAGTGACTGCAAGTGAGCAAAAAGAAAGAATAGGAATTGAACTTTTTTCTCATAAAAAACACTATGAAGTCTATGAAAAATTTTTTG
Organism: uncultured Oligoflexia bacterium; assembly: GCA_937898585.1. Taxonomy (GTDB): domain Bacteria; phylum Bdellovibrionota; class Bacteriovoracia; order Bacteriovoracales; family Bacteriovoracaceae; genus CALDHR01. Next base: position 187 of record CALDHR010000283.1, on the reverse strand, counting down.
CTTTTTTAAATTCCTTTCATCAAGTATCTAAAGAAATGATTTAAAATCATTTGTCTCTAAAAACCATTTTTTGAGGAACATTACATTGAAAGTTGTTATCTACGGGAATAACCCCTTTGCTGTTATTATGAGTGTAACTCTTATCGTTGAAGATGCTTCTGTTCAGCTTATTGCCAATGAAAGATTA
>CALDHR010000282.1 GCA_937898585.1 uncultured Oligoflexia bacterium | reverse complement strand
TTTTTTTAACCATGGAAGCGAAGAGCTGAACTAGGAAGTTGATTGGCCTGAGCAAGAGTGGCCACACCCGCCGCTTTAAGAACACTTGTCGAAGCAAGGTTTGCCGTTGATTCGGCCACATCCACATCGAGGATGGTAGATTTCGCTGCATCCTGATTGATGGTCTGAATTTCAAGATTGGAAACCGTTGACTGAAGACGACTTTGAATTGAACCTAGCGAAGCTCTAAGACCTGATACATTTGTAATGGCCCCATCAATTTGCTCGATAGAGTCATTGGCATCATCACGTGATTCAACCGTTAGCCCATCAATTCCAATAGAAGATGAACTTGTATCTGCTTCATCGGCATCAAATTGAATTTTATTTTGTTCTCCGGCAAAAGCTCCCACGTGAAATTCAAGGGTTCCTTTTCCTGAGTTTCCATTGAGAAGTGTTGTACCGTTGAATGTCGTAGCGCTAGCAATACGATCAACCTCAGTAATAAGCTGCTGGTATTCCTTGTTGAGAAGCCCACGCTCTGTATCCCCTACTGTATCAGAAGCGGCCTGAACGGAAAGCTCACGAAGACGAACGAGAATGTTTGAAACCTCGTTAAGCCCCCCCTCCGCTGTTTGCACCAAAGAAATACCATCGTTGGCATTTCGCGTGGCCTGACGAAGACCGCGTGTCTGTGCTTCAAGGTTAGTCGCGATGGCCAAACCAGCAGCATCATCGGCCGATTTTGTAATTCGCTTACCAGAAGAAAGTCTTGCGAGTTCCACTTTTGACTTTTCTGAAACGCTTCGTAAGTTTTTTTGCACTTCTTGCGAAGCAATGTTTGTGCTAATTCTCAATCCCATTGTTTCCCCCTTCAAAGAAAAAATGTTTAATTCAAGCAGTTCCCGATTGAACTGCTTTTGTCTGTTATTTTTCTTGTCGGTGGAGTTTTTAAGAACTTTAGCTTTTTTATCAGTTATTTTTTCTTTCGTTATGTAACCTGAGTTCGGAATTAAATATCCCTCTTTGGTAGTATCCACGCCTCAGTTTGGTAGAAACGAGAAGTTCAAGTGGACAAAGAAGCTAGGAGCGAGTCGTATTTCCTATACGTCGCAGCGACGAGCGACTGCAGGAGACGAAGAAATTCGATGTTTATCCCGAACTGAGGTTATGTAAAGAAAAACCGCTTAATTGCTGGCGCTATTGGCCTTCCTTGCTCTTCTATTCCTCTTTGCTTCTCTCAATTGAGAAGAGGCCCGTTTCACCCTTCCTGAAAAAGAGCGCACTTTTTCTACTTCGGGTCTTTCTCTAAAGACCTGATTCCAGCTTGGTCCAAAAGCACTTGCGTTCTGACCTTTTGCGTTTTTTACGACCAGTGAACAGTTGCTAGATAAAAGAGGGATAAGGGCATTAGACCCCTCATTTATGCTCACCTTTCCATTCTCATTTACTGCCCCCCTTACTTCCTGAATTTTTTTCAAGGGACCTGAATCAACTCTTTTAAAGACCTCTAAAACGTTCCCTGGTCTTACGGCCACGACAAAGGAGAGTCTCTCAGAATCTCTTTGCGGCGTACAACTATAAACTTTTTTATCATTGCTCACAGCTCTTACAAGAGATCTTCTCTTTCGAAGCGCCACAGCGCTCATTTCTGCTTCAGAAATAGCATCACTGTTTTTCATTTTTTTCAATATCCTGCCGAAACTATTGAGAGAAGATCCTACTTTCTGAGCGCCAATACGGGCCATGTCCTCCCCTACAACTCTTGCATCAGCACCTTTTTCTCCAACTTTTCTCCTTGCAACTTGGGCCATATCCTTTGCCCGCACTCCCGCATCAGCACTTTTTTCTCTTATTTTTCTGCGAGCCTCTCTGGATAGATCCCCCCCCCTGATTTTTGCCTCGTCTCTGGCCCAATCTAATTCATCCAACAAAGTTAGCCATTCCCTCTCCACTGCTTGCTGAACACCAAGGGCCCTTCCCGTAAAAGCAAAGCTACTTTTTTGGCATAAGCAGAACACTAAAAAACCTAGTAAAAAGCGCAAGTAAATCATTATCCTCGACGTTACTAAAAT
>CALDHR010000281.1 GCA_937898585.1 uncultured Oligoflexia bacterium | reverse complement strand
GGAGGAAAAGCGCACTATAGCAAAATACTCTTGTACTGGCGAATGAACTTTTTTTCAGGTTCAAGATAAGATTTAAGTCTAGAGAAATTTTTATCCAGCGTAAAGCTCTCAGGTCCACCTGCCATTTTCATCAGTCTTTCATCAATTTTCATCTTAAGATGTCCTTAGAATCCAAAAATATTGAGGTAAAAAGAGAGTTCTTTTTTAAGATTTCTGCGGTGAATAATAGCATCAACTTGCCCATGAGAGAGCAAAAATTCTGATCGCTGAAAACCTTCGGGGAGGGTTTGTCTGATGGATTGTTCAATAACACGAGGGCCAGCAAAACCTACTAAAGCGTTGGGTTCTGCGAGGATGAGATCTCCTTGCATGGCGAAACTGGCGGCACATCCTCCTGTAGTGGGATCAGAAAGAATACTGAGGTAGGGAATATTTTGACTTCGCAAGCGCTGGCGAGAGGCCGATGTTTTGGCCAATTGCATAAGAGAGAGAATTCCTTCTTGCATTCTCGCCCCACCGGAGCAGGAGATGACGATGGCCGGAATTTTTTTCTCTAGCGCGGCATCAAAGACCATGGCAATTTTTTCTCCGGCCACAACGCCCATGGAACCACCCATAAAATTAAAATCCATGATTCCTATACTGACGGGAGTTCCATTAATGAGACCAGTTCCGGCCAAAACGCTGTCGTTCAGGCCTGTTTTATCTTGTGCTCCTTTGAGCCTTTCAGGGTAGTTTTTAGAGTCAACAAAATTAAGAGGGTTTTTACTTTGAAGGTTGTCGCCAAAGGAAGAAAAGCTTCCTTTGTCTATCAGCATGCCAAGGCGTAGTTGCGATTTAACTCGATAATGATAGTCGCAAAAAAGACAGACAAAAGAGTTTTCTTCTAACTTTGATATTTGGATAATTTCAGAACATTGATTGCATTTATTCCATGGGCCAGATGGGGTGTTGCTGGGGGCCATCTTCTTATCATTTTTAATTTTAGGACTTTTTAAATCTGTAAACCAAGACATAAATAAACCTTGTTTTTTTTTTGAGGCCAGGAGGAAAAGCGCACTATAGCAAAATACTCTTGTACTGGCGAATGAACTTTTTTT
>CALDHR010000280.1 GCA_937898585.1 uncultured Oligoflexia bacterium | reverse complement strand
TTTATTACTTAAAAAATAGTAAAGAAAAGATAACAAAAGACAATCTAAAAAAAATCATTGATAGGATAAAAGATTTTAATATTTTTTCTCACATAAAAGTAGGTTTATTTATCTTGATTCCTCTTCTTACTGTTTTAGCTATCAACTATAAAAGCATTTCTTCTATTTGGAATCATTTCTTTGTAGATAAAAAAAACCAAAAAGTTTCTTTCCAGGCCCCTCCTGAAAGAATGAGTTATTTTAACTCAATGGAAAAATTTACATCTATGGAAAACATCAACATCCCTATGTCTCATACAAAAGAAGGAAGAATTGATTCCATCATGGTTGACTTTGTTTTAAAAATGAACAACAGGTCGACCGTTCTTTATTTAAATGATAACTATATGCAAATTGTCAGCTTCATTAATTCTCGCCTTGAAGAAATTGATCAAAAATTTTCTGTTTCTGATGAAGGTGCAAATATTTTAAAGGGAAAAATCAAAAGTCTTGTCAATTCTTATCTCAAAAAAAACAAGGGCCCAGGTGTCGTAGAAGATGTCTATATTGCTCGCATCATTACTCGTTAGATGAAATTCGTCTCACGGTAGGAATCGAAATACCTAAAGATTTAGCACAAATAGATTCATCTCCTTTAAAATGAAGAAGAACTTTTTCAACATAATCTTTTTTAAGCTGCTTTAATGTTTTGAATTCCTTCAATGTTACTTCTTTTATGGGTTCAACTGACTCAAAGAACAAATCATCTAAAGAATCAAACGTTATTTTCTTGTGAGAATTCATCATGATCTTTTTCTCTAAATGGGCCATAAGCTGACGTATATTTCCAGGCCATGAAAGTTTTTGATACGTTTTGATGAGATCTTCATCAATAACTTGATTTTTTTCATGGGCAAACTGCAAACAAACTTCTCTTAGACGATCAGGGTGATGCCTCAAAGGAGGAATCATTAAAGATAGCCCTGATGTTATACGATAATATAAATCACTTCTCATTTTTCCTTTTTTCACCAACTCCTTAAGAGAAGATCCCGAGGCAAAAATAAAACGAATATCACCTTTTTGCTCTTTTGTAGATCCAACCGCCCTCCAACTTTTTGACTCTAAAAAAAGTAAGAGCTTTACTTGTAAATCAAGAGAGAGAGAATCAATTTCATCTAAAAAAAGAGTTCCTCCTACTGCCATCTCCAGAGCACCCTGCTTATTGCAAATGGCCCCTGTAAAAGATCCCTTCACATGGCCAAAAAGTTCGGCCTCAACAAGAGAGGGCGTAAGAGAAGAAATATTTAAATGAACAAAAGATCCATAGCGCCTCGAGCGCTGATGAATTTTTTTAGCAAAATACCCTTTGCCTACTCCAGTCTCTCCTTCTATGACAATGCCAAGGGAAGAGGGCCAAAAAGATTCATATTTTTTTAAAAATGTTTCACTATAGGAGGCCTCTTCATCAACTAAGCTTGTCTTTCCTTGAAAAGAAATCTCCACTCCATCAAAAACAATGCGATCACCAACCTCAATAAGAGCGTAAAAAACATAGTTTCCATTGAGCTTAAAAGGCCCATCTGTCAAAGAGCGCAAGCAAAAATTTTTTTTATTGAGAAGAGTGAGTTCTAAAACTTCCAGAGGAGAAGAATATTGCTGGTGCTCAATAAATAACATATTTGTAGGAAGCCTCTTTTCTTTCTCTGATGAAAAAAAAATTTTATAATGAGTCCGGTTTAAAGAAACCTCCCTCTTCCCTCCCCAGAGAGGTCGTAAAAACATCTTATCGCCTAGTTGGATGCCATTTTTTTGTAAGTAACGAGATAAATAAGATGAATTGCTTTCCAAAGAAGCTCTTTTGAGTTGGCCCCTTTGATGGTAGGAGGGATAGTGTAAAATGGCCGTGTTCATGAGAAAATCCTTTGTTGAATATTAAACTTCAAGGTTTTCTCCTAAAACTGCAAAAGTGGTGCCAAAAGCTCTGCTATTAAAAAAACAACAAAAGATAATAAAATGACCGCAAATAACTATGCCCTCTTTAAAAATCACTACATCACAGAATTCCAACGGCCTTTGCACTCCCTCGAAGATGCTTTAACTTGGGAAGAAGACCCCTTTTTCTCTCATTTTCACCTCCTCTTTGTAGGACGTTCTAATGTAGGAAAATCTACTTTCCTCAATGCCCTCTTTAAAGACAAAATGGCCAAAGTCTCTAATACTCCTGGACGAACACGGGCCATTAACCTCTTTAAAGTCTCACCAAAAAAAATAAATGATCCTGAGGTGACTCTTCCACCTCCCTTCTTTCTTGCTGATCTTCCCGGTTATGGCCATGCAGAAGTCTCTAAAAGTATGCGAAAAGAATGGGATGTTCTTATGGGTCACTTTTTCTCAAATCTACCTGCGCAACATCTTATCTTTCACCTTATTGACGCAAGGCATCCTAACTTAGAGCTAGATACAGAGCTCTTGGGCTTTATGGCCCAATACACGCGCAATATTTGCTGCCTTTTTACCAAGATGGATAAATTAAAAACTCAAAAAGAAAGAGCGGCCCTAGAAAAAAGAAAGCTTGAACTAAGTCGAACCTATAAATTGGCCAAAGAAATGTATTTTGTCTCCAGCGAAAAGAAAACTAATCTCGCTCCAGTAGTCCAGACAATTGAAACGGCCATTAAAACTGCTGTTGTTTAATTTTTTTGACATCTTCTTCGTACTCACGAAGAATTTTTTGATGAAAATCAATGCGGCGAATTTTTTCTACCACATCCTCTCTATCCCATTGATGTTCTTGATTTTTTACGGCCTGATAAAGACTTCGCCCCAATTCTTCATAGAGCTCATCTAAGTCTGAATTGGCCTTTGAGGCATCAAACATAGTCCGACCAATAGAGGCCGTTCTTTTTACTTCTCCTCGAAGGACCTTGATGTAATGGCCAAAACGGCCTTTCAATGTATTAAAATCCAAGGATTCTCTCCTCTTAAAAGATAGAACTATCTTATCTATTTTGCATCGCAAAACTTCTCTAGGCCACTAAAAACTGCATCTCTCTTACTTTAATAAGTAAGGCAAGTGAAGAAAATTTGCTAAAATAAAATTTGAAAGGAATCAATATGGAATATAACAAGAAATTTCTTATTGTGGGGGCCCAATCAACTCCCGCTAAAACACTCGCTTTTTACCTCACAGAACGCTTTAGCGAATCTTTAGTTATTTGCTTGGACTCAAGACCTATTGATGAGTTTATGCAACATCCGCGCATTAAGTTTATTCAAACGGCCTACTCCATCGGTCAATTCAATAATCTTTTTGCCAATATTACTTTTGATGCTATTTTTATGGTGGGAAAACTTATAAATGACATAAAAAACCCAGGAAGCATTACAGAACTCGATGTTGGTCAAATTCAGATTTTTCGTCTCCTTCAACTTTCTCAAAAATCTCAAGTGAAAAAAATTATCTTCCTCAGTAGCTTTAACGTCTATGAAGGCAGTAAACTCCAAACATCCACTGGTCTCAGTGAAGAGGCGCCTCTTCATGTTCAAAAAGATTCTCCCTACTATAAAAGAAAAATGCAAGAAGAAGACCTCTATCTTTCGCGCTGGATGAACCGAAATAAGGCCACTATTGAAATCATTATTCTACGCCCTTCTAATATTTTTGGCCCCCATATTAAAAGTGGCCTTCAACAATTACTGTTAAAAAACAAGACCATCATTGCCCATAAAAACATGCCTTTTCAACTTCTCCATGAAATTGATCTGGCCAGCGTAATGCTGGAATCTCTCTCTTTTCCCACTGGAATTTATAATGTCTCTAGTGAGACCACCATCACTCTTCAAGAAATACTCCAAATCTTAGATATCAAGAGATGGATCCTTCCTCCCCAGATTGGTCGCTGGCAGCATCAGGCAAAACTTAATTTTAAAACACCTCTTCTTTGGCCCAACCTCCAACCTTTTTCTTTAAAAATTGACAGCTCAAAACTCGACAGCGTCTTCCCAAGAAAAAAACTCTTCAGGTATTCCCCTACAGAAACCCTAAAAAGCATCAATATTCTTTAATCCTACTTTAAAATTGACGAAACTTCTTAACTTCGGTATAGGATTCTCTTTTACACTTCTTGGCCCGGGTGGCGGAATCGGTAGACGCAGCGGATTCAAAATCCGCCGATGGCAACATTGTGGGGGTTCAAGTCCCTTCCCGGGCACCAAATATTACATGATTTGTTAATTTTTTTTCATACTTTAAATTCAACCAAAAATAATTTACTTATCTATCCAGGCAATTCTTTGTATGTGATCTCTTTTAAGCAAATATCACTTAGGAAGTTTTCCACTTAATATTACAACCAATACTAGGAGGTTGATCTTCTTTTAGAACTTTTTCCCCCTTTAAGATTTTATCCAAACAAGATCTTAAATCTTTACCTGTTACCTTTTCATTATTTTTTGGATTGGATTCATCAAAGCGTCCACAAGAGAAAAGCTTTCTCTCTTTTGAAAAAAGGTAAAAATCAGGAGTACAAGCAGCATCATACTTTTTTGCAACCTCTTGTGTTTCATCAAAAAAATAAGGAATAACTAGGCCACTCTCTGTAAAAAGGGCCTTCATGTGAAGAGGAGAATCTTCAGGATAGTTTTCTACATCATTAGAATTGATGGCCACAAAAGAGATACCCTTTGCCTGATATTCTTGAATAACGACTAAAAGCTCAGACCAAATATGCTTCACATAAGGGCAATGATTACAGATAAACATCACCACAGAGCCTCTGCTTCCTTCAATATAAGAGGAAAGAGATCTTTCTTTTCCTGAAATAACATCTAACAGCGTAAAATCAATAAGATCCTCTCCTGCAGAATAACTCATTGTGGAATAAGTTCTGGCCATAAAAAAGCTCCCAAATAAAAAAGGGCCGAAATAAATCCGGCCCTCTTGATTGAACTGAAACGTCGAAACTTAATTAGAAATGAACAACATACTGCAAGTAAGCATATTTGTATGTATCAGCATAACGGCTTCTTGTAGTAGCATCTGCTGTAGGATTATATCCTTTAAGATATTCACCTGGAGCAAAAAGTCCAAGACCAAAATCAATTTGTGATTTTGCTGAAACTGAGTAAGCTACGTTAAGATCCCACTCAGAACCAAGTTTGTCTGATGCTGAAGCAGAATTATACATTGATCCATAAGCATCACGTGCTTGATAGTCTGCATTTGTTCCTGATTTAACACGTTTGAAATCCATGTAAGCAAGACCAATCATCCAATCTTCCATTGGCATAAAGCTAAGAGCAAGTTTGAATGAAGCAAGGTTGCTTCTAGAGAACATTGTTGTAAATCCTGCAATATCATTCGTGCTTTCATAGAAAGGAAGATACTCTTCATCAGCTCTAAAATACTCACCACCAACGCGGAAGTTATAGAAGTTTGTAAAAGTATAACCGAGTTCTAAGTCATACTGATTTCCAGAAAGATTTTTAGAAACTTTTCTATCAGTATTTTGGAACACGAGTTCTAAGCGATAATCAAAGTTATTAACATCTGACTTAAGGCGAGCACCATACATCATTGTCTCAGGAAGCTCTCTTCCTGTTCCTGTAGTAGAGTCATAAGGAATTGACTTGTAAGTAGAATTACCAGTTGTTGCATCGACTGTTCTGTCACGCTCTTGCATTAAATAGAAATCAAGATCTTTTGCATAATCACCAAGATTCCAATTTGTATAAATCCCCATCAAATTAACATCACCGCGAGTGCTACTAACACCAGCTTCAAGAGGTTTTGCGTAGAAGAAATCAATTTTCCCCATGCTAAGTGCATAAGTAAAATAAAGAGCATCAAATGTTCTTCCCGATCCCCACTCGTCAGCACCAACAACAAGTCCGTCACCATAATTTAAAATTTGGCGACCACCGCGGAATGTAAAATTCTCAGTGATAGCAGTGTCAACATAAGCTTGGTGAATAGCTAAACCATTGTCAGCTACTTCCATGCTACCAGCATTTGTTTTACTGTTAGCTGCATCACCAAAGTTGAAATAAGCTTGTGGCTCAAAAACAACTGAAGCGTCACGATCCGAGCAAAACTCCATTCTTGTTCTTTGTTTAGCATTGTGTGCATCAGCATACCCAGCAGAGTAAGCTGTTCCATAAGCTACATCATTGGCCATTTCTGTACGAAGTCTTAAATGACCATCGACAGAAACAGGTCTTTTACAGACCGCACCAAAAGCAACACTTGGAACGATTGCAACTAAGGACAAGTATTTTCCTTTGTTCCAAAACTTCATAAATTCTCCTTGTTTTCTTTGTTTCTTCATTTCCGTTTCAACCCTTTCAATCAATTATTATCAAAACGACTGCTTTTATACATCTTAAAATTATTTTTGAGTGAAACCCTCTAAAATGAAAGTTTATAAATAAAACAATCTTTTTACAAGATTTTTTCTCTCTTCTTTAATCATCCTAGAAATAACCAAACAAGTCAATCAAGCCTCTCTAATAAAAATTGTATTTTTTTTTCAGGCTTTTGCAACATTTCATTTCTGAAAATCACTGTTTTTTTTCACTTGTTTAATCTTACTAATAAAAAGAAGAGGAATGCAAAATAAAACTGCAACAATTAAATACAAAGATGATGATCCAATTTTCCAATAAATAACAGAAAGCAGCAAAGGCCCCACAACACGAGCAAGAGCGCCTAGAGAGCGAAAGAGTCCGAGCCCTCTCCCTTGAACTTCTTTAGGTAAAAGTAAGCTCGCTAAGGCCGTTAAACATGGGATTACCATAGCTCCTCCCGTGGCCAAAAAGAAAAGCGCCGTATAAAGAAGCATCTTATTTGTCGTGAAAGAGAGGCAAAAAAGTCCTATCATTACTAAAAAAAGACCCTGCAAGCTCATTTTTTTTTCTCCCACGCTTGCTGCTTTGCGCCGAACATAACCGCCTTGGGTAAAGGCCAAAACCAATCCAATGAAAACAAACATGAGCGCATTTTGCCTAGCATTAAATCCTAGCTTTTCGGCGGCAAAAAATGTCAGCGTAAATTCCATCCCTGAAAAAAGAAATAAAAAGAAAAAATGGCCAAAATTCACAAGATTTACATTGGCGTAAGGAAGCGGTTTAAAAAGAACAAGAGGATTAATACTTCTCGGATGAGATATTTTTGCCTGATGCTGCTCTTTGTTTGTCTCTTTAAAAAAACGCAAGACAAGAAAAAGATTCAAAAATGTCAATAAAGCGGCGCCTAGAGCAGGCATGGAAAAGGGGTTAATCCCCATCTCTACACTCAAAGGGTAAAGATTCGTCAAATCAACAAGTGAAAGAAGTCCTCCTATGGCCGGTCCAAAAATAAAACCAAGGCCAAAGGCCATCCCGATAAAGGCCATTCCTTTTGATCTATTTTTTTCTTCTGTTACATCGGCCACAACT
>CALDHR010000279.1 GCA_937898585.1 uncultured Oligoflexia bacterium | reverse complement strand
AAAATATTTTTACCCGCAACGAAATTCATATGCGTCACGCAGTAATGCTAGAGCGCTATATTAAGTATTCGACACTAGAGCTGCAAACATTAAAAGAAATGATGAAGCAATATATTATTCCTGCGGGAATGAAATATAAGCAAACTCTTCTCAATCTTATGGCATCGGCCAATAGTTTATCACTTGATAGTAAGGTGGAGACGGACTGTTTTCAGCAAGTAGAAAAGTTAGTCTCTGATTTGCATCAATGGGAAAAAGATTTGGCACAATTTCTTCATTGCGAATTAAGTGAGAATGAAAATGAGTTAGAGCGCATTAAAGAAAACAAGAAAACAGGAACTCAGATAGCCGAATTTTTGGCCGGAAAAGGAAGACTTATTGTCAATGGTTGTAATGAGTTAGAAGAAGTTCTACCCGATGAAGTATGGCCATTTCCTAAGTTGAAAGACCTTCTTTTTATTAAGTAGCTTTATTTTAGATGGGAGTGATTGTGGGCAAAGAAAATAAAAAGTCCTCTTTTATCTTAAAGACACTTAATGATTTTTACCCTAACCCTCCTATCCCTTTACATTATCAAAATGAATTTACTTTTCTTGTGGCCGTTTTACTTTCGGCCCAATGTACCGATGCAAGAGTCAATACGGTGACGCCTCTTTTGTTTAAGGACGGAAAGACACCGGAGCACATGAGAGAAATAGGCCTTGATAAAATCTATGAAATTATTCGACCCTGCGGACTTGCTCCGCGAAAGTCGAAGGCCATTTATGATTTATCGGCCATTTTGCTGGAAAAATATGAGGGCGAAGTTCCAAGAAGCTTAGAAGAACTCGAAGAGCTTCCCGGTGTTGGGCATAAGACGGCCTCGGTAGTGATGGCACAAATGTTTCACGTTCCCACTTTTCCCGTTGATACTCATATTCATCGCTTGGCGACGCGCTGGAAATTAACGAGTGGAAAGAATGTGGTGGAAACAGAGAGAGATTTAAAAAAAATATTTCCTCAAGAGAGTTGGAATAAACTTCATTTGCAAATTATTTATTATGGAAGAGAGTTTTGTCCGGCAAGATCACATGATATTGAGAAGTGTCCTATTTGCCTTGAAGTGTCTTGATTTTTTTTTTCTTTTCTTTAAGGCATTTTTAGCTCTCGGCAAAAATCAATAAAAGGCATGAGGCGTGCGCGGTATTCTTCCATGAAAACATTTTTTTCTCCTAAGTGAACTTGGTAGAAAAAAGGGATATCTGTTCGTTTCGCAAAATAGGGAATATGGCGAGAGAGGGACTTTTCTCCACTTTTACATTCAACAGCGAAAAGAGGTTTTTTGTCTTTTGTAACGATAAAATCAATTTCTCTTTTTTCTTGGTCTCGCAAGAAATAAAGGTTCATCTCAAAACCCTCTGTATCCTCTATGAAATGACAGTATTTCAAAAGCTGAGAGGCCACAAGATTTTCAAACTTTGCTCCTATATCAATAACTGCAGACCAATCCCACATGTAAACCTTTCTCTCTTTTTTCATTAATTTAATTTTATTTTCTTGCTGCTGATAAGGAGAGAGGCGAAAAATATAATAAAGATTTTCTAATATCTCTAACCAGCGATCAACGGTTTCATGGGCCACTAAAAGATCTTCTTTGAGGCTTTTAATAGAGAGAAGTGATGATGCTCTATCGGGAAGAATGTCGGCCAGAAGAGAGAAGGTTGAAACTTCTTTAACTCGCTCTAAATCAATGAGATCTTCTTGAATAACTTTTTTACGTCTCTCCTTGCTCCATCGTCGCCAAAAAGATTCTTCTCCAGAAAAAAAAGGTTCTGGAAAACCTCCAAATTGAAGGAGTTGAAGAAGATCTTTTTTGTTGGGATTTTTTGTGGGTAATTCATTGAGTGAGAGAGGAGAGAGGCGATAATAAAAATAGCGTCCCATGAGAGAGTCTCCTCCTCGGCGGTAATAATCAAGACGGGCCGAACCTGTTACGATGATTTTTGTTTCTTTGTTGTGTAGATCATAAAAACCTTTGAGGAAATTGCGCCATTCTTTGTACTTATGAATTTCATCAAAAATGAGATATTCGGGTTTGTAGGGAAGCTCATTGGCAAGGATTCTTCGGCGAGTCTCAGCATCATCCCAGTTGAGGTAGTGGGCAGGATTTTGCGAGAAAAGATGAGAGAGAGTTGTTTTTCCCACTTGTCTTGGACCACCGATAAAGACCATTTTATGTTGTCGAAGGTCTTTTTCTAAAAAAGGAAGAAGGTAGCGTTTCATCAATAAAATCCGTTGCCGTATATGGAAATAATAGAGTTTAGTCTATTTTATAGGCAGAAATAATAGAGTCAAGTAGATCTTTTCTCTATTTTCTTACGTGCGCTAGCATGAAATTAAAAAATGGCCAGGCTGCGCGGTGAAATCTGAGGATCAAAGATGCGCTTGAGTTGAATATTTTGTCTTGTAGATTCTTGAACCCAAAAATAGCGATCAAGAACTATTTGAAGTTCAAGAAGCTTGCCAAACTCTTTGCGATACTCCCCTAAATGAATCATCATTTTGACTTCTTTTTTATTTTTCTCTTCTTTGAAAAAATGCTCTAGGAAAGTTTCGCTAAATTCTTCAGGTGGAAGAGAGAGGCGTTTTAATTGTTCTTGCACATAAGTGGTAAAAGATTGCTTATAAAGCGTCGCCGGTGAACTGCGCAACTGCTGGATAGGAAGATGAGGAAAATAGCGCAATCCCAAAAGATAGAAAGTATAACGAAATCTTTTAACGCGAATTTTGTGAAGTCTATTTTGAGGACTCTCTTTTTCATGGCCGCGCGTTGCAAGAGTGAGAGATTCATTGTTGTGAAAAGTAAAATTGTCTTTGGCCATTTGTGAGAGATTGCACTCGCTCTCCTTGAGCTTGTGATAACAACAGCCTACATTGAGAAAAAAACTTGCTGGAATCTCCTTACTCAGTTGAAGTTGCTTCAACGAAAGTGCCCCACAAGAATGCAGCCCACATAAAAAAAGAGGTTCCCTTTGAGGAAAATCCAACGCGTTTAGCACAGAGATGTCTTTGCTTTTAAATGAAACATGGTGACCATAGAGCTCTCTTCCTTTTTGTTGCAATTTTTCGTCATTATCAAAGCTCGTGGCCTGCTGAAAAAAAGGGAGATGAGATTTTAAATGATTCGCCAGATGCCCCATCCCCCCACATAAATCAATAAGATGAAGAGAAGAAGGAAAATGTTGCTGCTGCTGAAGAAGGTGAGCGATGCGGGTAATTTCGTGCTGCTTTTTTTCCTTAAGACGGCGAAGATCTATCCTTTGAGATCCTAAAAAGGAAGTAGAGCAATTAAAAAGAGAATGGTAGAAGAGAGAGTTGATTTTTTCAAAAAGCTCGCGGCGGTATAACCTTTTTTGGCGCAGTAGCTCATAACTCGCTAAATGATTGGGGTAGGAGAAAAGAATTTCCTTGCTCCAGATAGCATGGTGCTGGGCCAACAGCTCTGTTGTTTGATGAAAAATATCTTCCTTGTTCATGAAAGGTGCATAAGATGAATTCAGACTTTTTGCAATTTGCGCAACAAAAATATCGTCATCAAAAAATCTTATTGTGGGGCATGGGGGTAACAGGTAAAAGCGCCTTGGCCTTCTTTAATGACCTTCATGTTGTTTGTGATGTCCTCAATAGAGATGAAATTTCATTGGGACAACTCAGCTTTGGTCGCTTTTGGAAGGAAGATGAGCTTTTGAAGGCCAAAGACTTCCCCTCATACGATTTAATTATTAAATCTCCCGGAATCCCCCAAGACCACCCTTTAGTGGAAAAGTTAAAACATTCATCTCTTCACTTTACTTCTGATATTGAAGAGGCCCTCAGCTTATTTCCGTCAGAGACTCCCCTCGTTGCCATAACGGGCTCAAATGGAAAAACCACCACCGTCAATTTACTTTTTGATGCGACTAAGAGAATTGAAGGCCTTCGCCCCTTTTTAGGAGGCAACGTAGGAACGCCTCTTTTTGATATTCTCAGAACAGCACAAAATCTCCCCAATCTTCTCATTTTAGAACTCTCAAGTTTTCAATTAGAATATGTAGAGAAAATGAGGCCAACTATCGCTGCCATCTTAAACCTGACACCCACTCACGGAGAGCGCTACCCCAATTACAAAAGTTATATTGAAGCAAAACTTAACATTGCCAAAAAAATGACAAAAGAAGGAACACTTTTCGTCAATGAAAAATTCTTTGAAGAATTAAAAAAAGAAGAAATTACCTTTGAACGTAAAGGCCCTATTGAAATCTATGATTCGCCAGCGCAAAAGCAATCTTTTGCCAAAAAATTAGACTTAACTTCCTTTAAGCTTTTAGGTGAACACAACCGCTCTAACTTGATGGTCATTGATGAAATTTTTAAGAAAATGAATTGGCCCTTAAGTGCCTTGCAGAAAACAGTAAACTCTTTTCAAGCACCACCTCATCGCTGTGAATATATTGGCGAAAATGATAAAATTGTTGTTTATAACGATTCAAAAAGTACCAACTTTTCTTCCACCCTTGAGGCCTTAAAGGCCGTAAAAGAAAAACACTCTTGCCTTGTGACCTTGATTTTAGGAGGAAAACTTAGAGATAAGAGCGAAGAGTTAAAAGTTGATGATCTCATCGCAAAAAGAGAGATGATTGATGTGATTTATCTTGTGGGAGAAAGCACAGATCCTTTATGGGAAAAACTCTCTACTTCTCTAAGTGTCCTTCCTACAGGTCTTTTAAATCGAACCCTGCAAGATATTCAAGAAAAACTTCCTCTCAGGCATCAAAAAGTTGTCTTGCTTTTTTCGCCGGCCTTCCCTTCTTTTGATCTCTATAAAAACTATGAGCATCGAGGAGAAGAATTTGTTAAAGAAGTTCGTCATTTTTTTCCTGATCTCAAACTGACATAAAAGGCCTAATGATAATGACGCCAAAATACTACGATCTCTCTCCTCTTATTTCAAATAAGATAAGTGTCTTTCCAGGAGATACTCCCTTTAAGCTCACCACAAACTTGAGTTTTGAAAATAAAGACAACCTCAAACTCTCTGACTTTAAAAGTACTTTGCATTTAGGGAGTCATGCCGATGCCCCCAATCACTATCATCGAGAAGGTTGTGATATCGCTTCACGCAGTCTTGATTATTACATCGGAGACGCACAAGTCATCGATGTGAGTGATTGTTTTCAACTTGAGGGGAGCGATGAAAAAACCATCACGCCCAGCATGATAGAAAAAAAAGAAATTCAGGCCACTCGAGTTTTATTTAAAACAAAAACATTTGAAGATCCTGATACCTGGAAAAATGATTTTGCTCATTTTCATCCCGAGACCATCGAGTATCTTAGTGGAAAAAAAGTTATCACTGTGGGAATTGATACGCCCTCCATTGATGCCGCCACCTCGAAAGATCTTTTGAGTCATGGAAAAATTTATCAATTTGACATGGCCATTTTAGAAGGACTAGTCTTAAGCGATGTACCTGAAGGAGTCTATCAACTGGTGGCACTTCCGCTGAAAATCAAAGAGGCCGACGCCTCTCCCGTACGGTGTATTTTAATAAGGCAGGATAGTTAGTATGAGTTTACAAATTGATTTAACCAATAAAACAGCTCTTGTCTCAGGAAGCTCTCAAGGCATTGGCGCCAGCATTGCTCGCGATTTTGCTCAGGCCGGATCACGCGTTATTTTACTGGCACGCAATGAAGAAAAACTCGCTGCTCTTTGTGATGAATTGAATAAAAATCACCCCTTGAGTGGTAATCTTCATCATCATTTTATTGCCGCCGATTTAGCACAAAAAGAAGGTGTCGCTAAAGTGATCTCTTTTTTAGAAGAGGTAAAAGAAGGCATTGATATTTATGTCAGCAATGCCGGAGGCCCACCAGGTGGCGCCCTGAGTGAAGCAAAAGAAGAAGAGTTTGTTGCCGCGTTTCAAATGCATCTCATGAGCTCTCACGCCATTGTTAAGAGCATTTTGCCTTCAATGAAAGAGCGCCGCTTTGGCCGCATTATCAATATCATTTCTACTTCCGTTAAGGCACCCCTTCCCGGTCTTGGCGTCTCAAATACTTTACGTGGTGCCATGAGCAGCTGGGGAAAAACCCTCGCCAGCGAAGTTGCCTCCTACGAAATCACCGTCAACTCGATTTTACCAGGCGCTACTAAAACAGATCGTCTAGAAGGGATCTTAAAGAAAAAGGCCGCAGCACAAAACCTCTCCTTTGCAGAAGCTGAAAAAAAATACTTGGCCGAAATTCCCCAAAAGCGCTTTGCTGAACCTGAAGAAGTCGCTCACCTAGCAAGCTTTTTGGCCTCAGGTTTGGCGTCTTATATCAATGGTGTTGCCATTTGTGTTGATGGTGGAAGAACTCCCTGCCTTTAGGAATTATAATTTTATGATGAAGAATAAAGAAAATCCTTCTGATCTCATGATGTCTGATGCACTGCTCACTCAAGATGAATTGAGTCTGCGCGAGTCTTTGAAAAAGTTCGTGGCCAAAAAAATAACACCTCTCTTACAAGAGGCCCATCGAAAAGAAGAATTTCCAAAGCACCTTGTAAAAGAGCTGGGCGAAATGGGACTTTTTGGTATCACTTTAAAAGATTACGGTAATATGAACTCCCTTTCTTATGGTTTGGCCATGCAAGAACTAGAGAAGGCCGACTCCGCCATTCGTTCGTTTTGTTCGGTGCAAAATTCGCTGGTGATGTGGCCAATTGAAGAGTTTGGGAGTGAAGAGCAAAAAAGTCGGTTTTTGCCAAAACTTGCCACCGGAGAGTTTATTGGCTGCTTTGGATTAACGGAAAGTGACGCAGGATCCGATCCTGTCAACATGAAAACAAGAGTAAAAAAAGTCGCCGGTGGTGGATACGAGCTGAGCGGAAGCAAAATGTGGATCACCAATGGTCACGATGCCCAAGTGGGTATCATTTGGGCCAAAAATGAAGAACAAGAAATTGTCGGCGTCCTTATAGAAAAAGGAATGAAGGGATTTACCAGCTCCAAAATTCAAGGAAAATTTTCCCTGAGAATAAGTTCAACCGCCGAGCTCTCTTTCGACAAAGTCCTTATCCCTGAAGAAAATATCCTGCCCAAGGCCAAAGGAATTAAATCCCCCCTCCGCTGCCTCAATGAGGCCCGTTTTGGAATCGCCTGCGGTGTCATAGGAGCGGCCGAAACAGTTTTTCACTGCGCCCTCGATTACGCCAAAGAGCGAGAAATATTTGGTAAAAAACTCGCTTCTTTTCAACTAGCACAAGCAAAGTTAGTAGAGATGAGTCAAGAAATTAGCAAGGCGAAATTGCTGGCCATTCAACTAGGCCGCCTCAAAGAACAAAAAAAATTGTCGCCCATTCAAGTTTCTTTAGGCAAGATGAATAATTGTAAGATGGCCCTTGAGGCCGCGCGCAAAGCACGCGATTTGTTAGGGGCCTATGGGATTGTTGATGATTTTCCCGTAATGCGTCATCTCATGAACTTAGAGACAGTTAATACTTATGAAGGAACAGAAGATATTCACCGCTTAATTATCGGAAGAGAAATCACCGGTCATTCAGCATTTTATTAATTACATTTATCAAGGAGAGTTTATGACAATTTTAGGTCTGTGGGCCATCGTGACGGCCGTATTTGTAGTGATCGGATTTAGCCTGTTAGTTGTGATGAGCCTAAAAGATTAAAACCTGTCATTTTCTAACCTTTATTGACGTTCTTAATTCATTTTAGAAAAATATTCTCTTAGCTCTTGCTCTTTTCGCATTGGCCATAAATAGGAGAATCTATCATGAAGCGGTTACTATTCTTTTTTTTATCTTGTCAGATAAGTGCTTCCTCTCCACTTGTTGCCATCATTGATTCAGGTGTTGATATTGAGCATCAAGAGCTAAAAGAAAAAATTTGGCACAACAGTGCGGAGGCCGAAAATAATATTGATAGTGATGGCAATGGATTTGTGGATGATCTTTGGGGATGGAACTTTGTTGATGGAAACTCACAAGTTTTTGATTCTCAATATATTAATTATTTTTCAAATGATGTTTATCGCTTTTTTGAAGTACGCGCCAAGATTATTTATAATCAGGCCAGTATGCAGGATATGGATTGGTATAATCAAGTTAGGCAAAGTGAAGCATTTATTCATGAGCTGAACTTTTTTGGCAATTATGCTCATGGTACTCATGTGGCCGGAATTACGGGACGAAAAAGTGACGTGACTCTTCTCCCTATAAAAATCATCGGTGCTAATCCTGTGGCCAAGATGAATAATACAGATGAAAAAAATGGAGTCTCCCTTGATCCCTATGAGGAAATTGTTCGCGATGTTCAGCAGCAAACAGGATTGGAGGGACAAGATCTCCTTGCTCTTATTATGCAAGAACTTTCACGCAATCATGCAGAAGAATTTGAAGAAATCGCAGGATATGTAAAAAATAAAAATGTTCAAGTGGCCAACTGTTCTTTTGGAAGTGATATCAGCACCATTATTCCTCTTGTGGAAAAATTCTATCGACCTGTCTTTGGACGAGATGCTTTTGAACTCAAAGAAGTTCTCCCTTATGCCAATTTTTATATGAATAATTTAGTAAAAGAATCAAAACAACATTTTGCGAGAGCTAAAGATATCCTTTTTGTTTTTGCCGCAGGAAATGAGGGAACTAATAACGATATTGTTCCTTCGAGCCCAACGAATGTAAAACTGCCCAACACCATTGCTGTGGCCGCAACACTGATGGATGAAGAGCTGGCCAACTTTTCTAATTACGGAGAAAAAATGGTGGATGTGGCGGCCCCTGGTGTCAATATAAAATCTAGTTCCCCTGGAAATCGTCGTGTTTACATGAGTGGAACAAGTCAGGCCGCTCCTTATGTAGCTAATGTTGCGGGAAAAATTTTGACAGAAAATATTCTTCTTCAATCAAGTGAAGTGAAAAGAATCTTAGAAGAGACGGTGGATAAGAAAGATTTCCTCAAAGGAAAAGTGAAGACGGGCGGAATGATTAATGAAAGACGGGCCGTCTATGCTGCTAAAATGAGTTTAACTTATGGACTTAGAGATGCGATTTCTATGGCCAAAGATGATGTCAAAGAACTTGATTTTTCTTCTCATAAGCGAAGAGGAAGACGTCCTTATAACAATATTGATAAAGTTGAATCGCTGCCTAGTGATTTAATTATTCTTTAGTGAGTTTCTCATAGGCCGCTTGGATTTTTTTAAAGTTTTCTTCGCTTCCGCCTTTGTCGGGATGATGTTCTAAGGCCATTTTTCGATAAGCTTTTTTAATTTCCTTTTGAGAGGCGTCAGAAGTAAGGCCTAAAACTTGATAAGGTGATGGTCGTAAAGAGATTTTAAGTTCTTCCGCCATTTTTATAATAAAGGGGTTGTCTGCATTTTGTGCGAAACTTTCTTCAAGAGCTGTTGTCGTTAATTTTTTCTTTTTAATAAAGCGTTTTATAATAAAAGGAGTATTTTCATTATTTATGACATTAAAGGTGCTCTTATCTTCTATAAAAGAGAGAAGATCTTCTCCTGTCATTTCATTGAGAATTGATTTTGAACTAAAGATTATCCTCGTTGCTTCTTCGTCTTCGCCAAAAAAGTTGTAAAATCTGCTGCTACCAAGAATACGAAAATGATTTGCTGTACGAAAAATTAAATTTAGCTTAGGGAGAAAAAATTTATCTTCTCGGTGTTTATAAATAATTGTCATCCATTGGGCGGGAGTAAGTGTATTATAAATATTCTCATCACTCATTAAATCGAGAACGTCACGAGAGGAGGCAAACTTTTGAATGTAATGTGTCCATTGGATAGAGTTTCTTTTGCTTCTTAATTTATCATCATAAATTTCACGGAAAAGATCATCTTCTGTCATTTCATTGCCAAAGGGCCTAAAAGTATCAATGGGGCCATAGCAATGAGTATAAGGAGTCTCTCCTGCATTTATGGAAATTAGGCCAAAAGAAAAAGAAAGAAAAAAGTAAATAAATGTTCTCATGACTTATTTTTCGACTTTTTTTCTAAAAACTTTAAAAGCAGCGATAACTACTCTCAGAGGGATCATTAGGCACACATTGTACCCCTTTTTCTTGGAGTTTTTGGTGTAAAAGAGACCAGTTTGTCCAAGGGGCGATGATATTTGCCTGTGAAGGAATTTGGGCCGTCATCTTTTCTAGCTCATTAGAGTCAATTATCTTTTGAGGGTAAAAATAAAGCGGGACTTTTAAATCAAGATAGTAGTATCCGCCCGTTCCTTCTTTTTTCTCACCAATCACCATCACTCCTTTGACGGGAAATGTTTTATCTAATTGATGAATCAGTTCAAAGCGCGAAGCAAGATCTGCATAGATAGACCAAGGGTGATTATAAAACTTGTAGCTATTGCCTATTACAAAAGTAATAACAAAAAAGAGAATTATTTTTTTTTGCTGCAGGATCCAACCTTTGCGGCAAACTTCGAGAAGGGCAAAAAATAGAAAGAAAATTAAAACGGGCAGAATGAAGCGGTCTTCTTTGTGAGAGACCATCATATGGCCTAAAAAAAAGCTCAGCGTAGGTATCCAAAAAATAAAGAGGCGGCGCATGGATTGAAAGGAAAAGTAGAGAAGGACAGGAGCAAAAAGAGAAAAAAAGCGCAAAAAGAGAGTGATATAGCGATGCCAAGGGTCGGCCCCAAATTGTTTACTGGCCACACCTTCTAAAATATTAACGCGAAAATATTCCAGGGGAGAATGAAGAAAAGTGCCATGAAGAGAGTAATCAAAAGCACCAAAGAACATCATTACCACGAGAAAGCCGAGAACCAGCATTGTTGCTGCTGAAATTTTTTTGCGCCAGAGCAAGACAAGGCCAATGCCAAAAGACCAAAGAGCGCTTTGAAAGCGAATAGTGAAGAGAACTCCTAGAAGGAGTCCGTGCCAAAAAGAATTTTTTTGATTTTCTTTTACTTCTTTTAAGAAAAGATAAAAACTCATGAGCATTAAAGGAATCGCAATACTCTCTCCCATAGTGCGAACGGAGAAATAAAGTTGCCACCAGGAAATACTCACCATGAAGAGGGCCAAAATGAGAGTTTTTTTCTCTTTGGTAAAAAGGAGGAGAGATTGATAGAAATAATAAAAACCCACCATGGAATAGCAACCCATTAAAGTGCGAAGGGCCACACTCATACTTTGCCCACCTTCAATTCCTAGCGCATAAAAGAATTTCATGATGTAACTAAAAAAATAAGGCAGAACCATCGAGCGAATGCCGCTGTCAAATTCCCACATTTTAAGCCAGTAAGCATCGCCATGAATAAGACCATAGGCAGGTTCTAATATTTGAAAATGCTCATCAGGATGATTAAATCCTGTGCAATAATAGGCGGCCACAAGGCGCAAAATAAGCGCCAAAAGAAAAATGAAATAGATCATAGTTGTCTTTCTTGTTTATTCTGTTTTATTTTTTTAGTTTTTTTTGCAAGCGAACTTCGCCCCACATCTTCCCGTTTTTAAAAGTCATCTTGGGAATGCGGCCAACTTCGTGATAATGAAGTTCTTTCGGCCAATTACAATAGTTATAGTTATGTTCGAAAAAAGAAAATTCAACAAGAAGAGAAGTTGCATCCGTTGCTAAAAAATTTTCTAAAGACAAGATAAGTCGCTCAAATTTTTTTTTGGCCTTAGCTTGATCTTCTTCCATTAAGTAGCAATGAACCAGAACTCCATCAGATTGTTCTTCTTGTTTGAGAAGAAGAGATTTATTATAGTTGAGAATGATTTCGCCCCAGAGATCTCCCGAATTTGTTTCACTTTCGCTAATAAAATAATGAGTTTTATTTTCTTCTTTATCTTCTTCATTGAGGTAATTTTTCCAAATGTTTTTTCCATCTTGAAATACACCCACGTCGATCTCGCTAGGGTTCCATGCATAGCTTTTTTGAAAAAGAGGAGTGTTGTGCCATTTTTCTAGTGTTGTTGTCACTGTATGAGAATCAAATTCACTCATAGGGATAAAATAAAGGGGTTGTTTTGTCATATTTTCACCATTTTTAATTTTTGTATTTTAAGGAAGCTCCAGCGAATGAGGAGGACGGGAGTTAAGATTATAAGCGCAAAGAAAAGGTAAGCAAGAAACTGAATAAGGTATTGAAGGGAAGGTGTGTTTAAAATATAAGGTGTGTAAGCAGGGGCGGTATTATAATACCAATTAATAAATGAGCGTCCAAAAGTTAGGTGATCTAGAACGCGATCGCGCACAAAGCGAAAAAAATCTAAAATAAAATGATCCTCTTGAAAACTGGCGGCCAGTAAAAAACATCCTTTTTCTTGTAAGAAAACTTGAATTTCTTTAGGTGTGCCTGAAACGCTGGGGGAGACAAGAGAGGTGAATTTATATTTATTGAGAAGAGCAAAAGAGTAAAAATACTCAACACCATTGGTGAGATTTTTGATGCTAAGGTTTCCGGTGTTTTCTTCTTCAACAGTGATAGCGGTATCTAGAGGAAGGCTGTTGTAGGATATGGCCAATGGTTGTGCGGTTGTAAGGGGGATAATGATGACGCCATTAAAATCATCTTTAATAAAGCTGCTGATATTTGTCGTATCATAAGAAAAATGAAGTTCTTGATCTCCAGGAATAACACCGGAGTGAACGGCGGGGTAATTTAGACTTGTTCCATCGGTATAAGGAGCAAACTTAAGCTGAAAAAAAAGAGAATCTGTAATGGGATTAGATTCATCGGGTGTGGTGGTACTAAAAGTATCTCCTATATTAATGAATGAAGTAGGTAAGAAGAGATAAAAGTAGAGAGTAAATTTTCCCGTAGGATTAGTTGTTGTTAAATTGCTGAGGGCGCCTATCCCTTCTGCTGTAATTTGGGTGCTGTTAAGAGCAGAATGGCCTATGACTTGATATTCTTGGTTATTATTCTTAAAAGCGATATGAAGAAGTTGTCCATTAGGGTTTGTGTATTGAAGTCCATAGAGTGTTACATCGTAATTACTATCAAAATGAGGAACAGAGCGAAAAAGATGGTTGGCCGCAGGAGTTAGATCAGTGCTATCGCTTGGGATAAACGGCAAGTAGATGCGAAAGGCCTTACTTTCACTTGAGCCATCATAAGTAGTCGTTCCACTGGCCTTCTCTAGAAAAAGATCTTGAGGGGTGGTGATGTCTATGGCGTGGTAAACTTTAGGATCTAAATCAATATTGATAGCGGCAAGAAGATTTAAAGAAAAGAGAAGGGAGCAAAAGAAAAGTGAGAAAAGAGTATTCATGAGAACCTTTGCTTTGTTAAAAAGAATCTTATCGTCTCTATTATACAAGGCAAAGGTTCTACCTCAAGAGTTAGTTTTCTTGTACAAAAGAGCTAATGATGTTCACTAGTTTTTCTCTAAGTTGGGCCTGTGTCAAAGATTCTTTTTGTATTTCGCCAAAATATTGAGAAAGTCTTTTTCCTTCTACTTTAGGGAGAAGCGTAAAGTCGTTGGCAGAGGAGAGTACTTCACTCCAGCTTTCGCGAACAACTTGATAGAAGTCTTTATTTTTTTGCCAGAAGGCCTTTGCAGCGTCGCACTTTTCTTCAGGGACGCGCTTATAAGTAATACGCCCTTTTTCTCTTACAATAAGATTTCGTCCATCATTATCATGAGTGAGTTGAATTTTTTCATTATCTTCTTCTTGAATGTAACCGGCACCGTTGAGAGAAAAAGTGTTTGTGCGTTGCATGATGTCGTAGTCTTGGAGGCGATGAGTTTCTCGGCGGGGAAGCGGAGCGTCAGCAGTGCAAGTAAAGCGATCTGTATTGTCGTGGTGAAACCAGCTGGCCTGGCATTCATATCTTGGCCTGTCATCTACTTGAGTAATTTGTTGAGTCCATTGGCCATGATGAGAGGGAGTGGGATGATGAACTCTTTTAAAGCGGTTATGACCTAAATAAGCAAATTGCGAGTTTTTTTCATGAAGCCATTCTTCTCTCCAGTGTTTAATAAGATTCCCTCCGGGAATAACAAGAATGTGTTGCATGGCAATCTTTTCATGGCGCGCTTCATCGAGAGAAACCCATTCAATAACTTTTTCGTGATAAGGGGTATCATATTGATAGTTGCTATCTTCAGCGAAAACTTCTTGAAAGCGAAACTCTACTTCAAAGCAGCCACTCATCTGTTTGATGCTTTGACGATCTTTTTCAGGATTGCAGTGGGCCAAGAGAAGAGAGCTTGTGAGGAAAGTGAAGAGAGTGAGAGAAAATAATTTCATAATGAGATCCTTTGGTTAAATTTCCCTGTTGATCCCATCATGAAATTAAAGTTTGACTATGTAAACAAAATTATTCGTGCCCAATCTTATTGTGGTGATGGTCAATAACAATTTCTTTGTGCTTTTCTAGTTGATGTTTCATTTTTTGAAGCACAGAGTCAAGGGTTTTGTAAAGGTCATCTGTATCATCACTGGCGTGAAGCTCTAGGCCCTTGCGGTGAAGATGAAGTTCCGCATGATGATCTGTTTTATCCAAGACACTTAAGGTCCAAGTTAAATGAAAATCACCGTGAAAAAACTTTGTCAGCTTTTCTGACTTGTGGCGTACAACCTCTTCGATGGCGTCACTTTTATCGAGATTTTTGAAAACAATGTCTAGCAACATAAATAACTCCTCTGGTTGTAGAATATAAGGAAGGTATACTAGAAGAGGTGAACTTCTTCAAGATAAGGTGCAATAGTAACTTTAAAGTCGGCCTCATCTTTTAATTTATTTTTTAAGGCCAAAAGAGATTGCGTTTCACCGTGAACAAGCAAGGTAAGTTCTGGTTTTTGTGGAAGGGCCTGACACCATTGAAATATTTCTTTTTGATCAGCATGTGAGGAAAGCGTGGAGAGAAAAAAAAGCTCCATTTTGACATCAATCATTTCACCATGAACTTTTACTTCATGTTTATTTTTTTCTTTTAGAAGAGTTTCACCACGGGTTCCTTCTGCTTGATAACCTACCATAATAAGACCATTTTTTTCATCGGCCCCTAAGTCTTTGAGATGGTGAAGAACACGGCCTCCTGTAAGCATTCCACTGGCCGAAATAATAATTTTAGATCCCGGAATATCTTTAATCTTTTTTGAGTCAGTTGCACTGTTGACATAGGTAACACTTCCCAGTATTTGGCCACATTGCTGATGATTGAGGCGATGAAGATCAGTAAATTGGCAAAAAATTTTAGTAGCATCAATACTCATGGGGCTGTCGAGAAAGAGTGGAATATGTTGCAGTTTTGGATTTGTTTTTTTTATTTCAGAAATTAAATATAAAATACTTTGGGCCCGTCCTACCGCAAAAGAAGGAATAAGAATTGTTCCTCCTCGTGAAATAACTTTCAAAAGAATTGCTTCAAGTTTTTTTTCGCATCT
>CALDHR010000278.1 GCA_937898585.1 uncultured Oligoflexia bacterium | reverse complement strand
TTTTTTGTTTTATTTTCTTTCGTTACCAAGGCCTCTTTTTTTGAAAATTTCTTTTCTCCTGCCACGACAAAGGGAGGCTATGTTTTTTATCCAGGGGCCTTCTTACATTGGCCATTAATGGATATGAAGAAAATGAGCTTTCAACGAAGGCAAAGACAAAAACACAAAATGATATAAGTGATAATAATAGAAAGATTATTAGCTACGGAGATGTTTTAGGATGGGGATTTCTCAATGGCTCTTATGCTTTAGGTCACTGGCTGTTTGGTAGTAATGCAAGTGCAAATTTAATGGTTACGGCCAGTTTTTATTCGACGTTTCTTACTTTACTTTTAAAATATACCGTTCGTGAGAGAAGACCTAATGGAGAAGATCGTCTTTCTTTTCCTTCGGGTCATACATCGCTGGCCTTTGCTTTTGGGACAGTGGTGGCCATTGAGCATCCTTGGTATGTGGGGATTTTGGGTTTGGGGATTGCTTCTTTTATCGGTTATAGCCGAATTGTGAACAATGCCCACTGGCTTCATGATGTTGTAGGAGGAATGACTATAGGGGCCTCTTATGCCCTGGGTATTGCTAGTACTTCAAGGGGGGGGAGTCTATCGATTCTTCCTATGCCCACTATTGATTCTCCAGGAATGCAGTTGAAAATTGCCTATCATTTTTAGAATAAAAGAGATTTAAACTATTTTTTCTCTTAAGAGAAAGTCTCTACTCTTTTCTACAACATTTTCTTTAATATTTTTAATATCATAAGAAAAGACGCGATCTTCTTCGATGGGAGGAGCAGCTTTTCTTATTTCGCTATAAAAGAGTTCTAATTTTTTTGAAGTTTTTAAAGGTCGCAGCAAAAAGATGGCCTGAGCGGCACAGAGTATTTCAATGCTAATAGAATTTTTTAAATTTTCCAGCATAACGTTTAAGCGTAAAGCAGCATTCATACCCATAGACACATGATCTTCTTTGTCAGCAGAAGTAGAGATACTGTCGACACTTCGAGGAAAACTCATGGATTTATTCTCGCTCGTGAGAGCAGCATGCGTAACGTGGGCCATCATAAGACCAGAATTAGGGCCGGCCTTTTTTGTTAAAAAAGGAGGAAGGTCACTGAAGTGAGTTATCATCATTTTATCCACGCGTCTCTCTGATAAGGATCCAAACTCGCAAATGGCCAAAGCAAGATAATCACTAATAAAGGCGAGAATCTCTCCATGAAAGTTTCCGCCAGAAATAATTTCTTTCGTGTCGGGAAAAATAAGAGGATTGTCGGTTACGGCATTTATTTCATTTTTTAAAACAGTGTAGGCGTGAGTAATACTCTGCCGGCAAGCACCATGGACTTGAGGGATACAGCGAAGGGAGTAGGGGTCTTGTACTTTTTTGCAATCTTTATGAGATTCTCTAATTTGAGATCCTTCAAGACATGTTCGAAGATTGAAGGCCACCTTGCTTTGCTCTGTATGTTTGCGAAGAAGAGAAATCTTTTCGTCAAAAGGTGAATGACTTCCGCGAAGGGCCTCAACGGAAAAGGCGGCCGTGATGTCCATGAGTTTTTGCAGATGAGTGAGTTCTCCAACAGCATTGGTCAAAAGGGCACACATGGCGGTGGTGCCATTGATAAGAGCAAGACCTTCTTTGGCCTTTAAAACAAGAGGATCTCGCTTAAGCTGCTTTAAAATATTTTGAGTAGGATGATTTTTGTTTTGAAAAAAAACCTCTCCTTCACCGATCAGCGTAAGGGCCAAGTGGGCCAAAGGCGCTAAGTCACCTGAAGCACCAACAGATCCTTGGCGCGGGATAAGAGGAATAATTTTCTCTTCAATAAAAAATTTAAGTTGTTCAATGACTTCAAGGCGAACGCCCGAATGGCCTTGCAGAAGACAATTAAGGCGAATAATCATCATGGTAAAAGAGATTTCTAGGGGAAGAAGATCACCCACACCGCAACAGTGAGAGCGAACTAAATTGAGTTGGAGTTCTTCGAGTTCATTTGCTGAAATTTTTGTCTCAGCAAGGGCCCCGAATCCTGTATTGATGCCATAGTAGGCCTTATTGCTTTTTAAAATATCTTCTACAAAAAGGCGGGCCTTTTTCACTCGCTCTAGACTCGTAGGGGGAATATCAATACTGATTTTCTTATTTTCATGAAAAGATTCTCTGACTTTTTGGTAAAGATTGAGAGGATCAAGAGAGTCACCATCGAGAAGAAGAGTTATTTCTTTATGCATAAAAAACCTCATAGATAAGAGAAAGAAGATATAGCGTGTCTCTTTTAGGTTGGCAAAATTTTGAAGAATAAGAATTTTTTACCGAAAAGATGAATAAACCTTGCAAACTTGATGAATAAAAAAAAATGATCTAGTCATGATAAAATGAATATTTCCAAAGAGATGCAGATTTTTATCGTTATTTTTTTTAATGTTATTATTTTTGCGCTAGGGGTTTTTGCTCCCCGTCTGCAAAAGAAAAAAAAAAGCAGTAGCGAAAATTTAGATGATTTGACAGGACGTAATTCAAAGATGCCTCTCTGGGTTTCTCTTCTCACGATTACGGCCACTTGGGTAGGAGGAGGATACATCAATGGAACAGCAGAAAGTGCTTTTTCTAACGGCCTTCTAGAAACCATTGCTCCTTGGGCCTTTTCTCTTTCTCTTATTATTGCCGCTATTTTTTTTGTCACACCTTTTAGGCAGCAGAACCCTAAAACATTTATGGATGTCTTTACGAAAAGATTTTCAAAAAAATTTGTGGCCTATCTTTTTATCCCCGCCTTACTGGGGGAAATTTTTTGGTCATCGGCGATTTTGCTTGCTCTTGGCGCCACGCTTTCGACTCTCTTTGATCTCTCTCTTTCTTTGTGTATTTGGGGTTCGATGTTCATGGCCGTTATCTATACTGCTCTTGGAGGAATGTGGTCGGTGGCCTGTACGGATGTAGCGCAGCTTTTTCTTATTGCGCTGGGTCTCTTTATTGCCGTTCCCTATGTTTATGATCATTTTGGTAGCTTTGAAATCGTGTGGAGCAATTATAAAAACCACTTTCTTGAAAAAAGTTCTTTTCTGCCGGCCACCCTAGATAGAAATTCCTTTCAGTGGTTTGATACGGTTTTTTATTTGGTTTTGGGGGGCATTCCTTGGGGGAGTTATTTTCAGCGCGTTTTAATTATTTCAACAGACAAAAAGGCCAAACAAGTCTCTATTGCAGCGGGTTTTTTGTGTTTTCTTTTTGCCATCCCTTCTTTGCTCTTTGGTATTGCAGGAGTGAGTATTAACTGGAGCAATTTTGCGGGAATAGAGTTTGAGCAGAGTATGATTATTCCCTTTATGCTTAAGCAATTTACACCACCCCTTATCTGCGCTTTAGGTCTTTCTGCTTTGACGGCAGCAGTGATGTCTTCTATTGACTCATCTCTTCTCTCTATTGCTTCAAATTTTTCTTGGAATATTTATAAAGAGTTTCGACCTGCTTCTTCTCAAAAAGAGATTCTTTGGGTGACAAAAATTTCCATTGTCGTTTCAGGATTTTTTGCCGCTCTTTTGGCCCTTAATATTAAAAGTGTCTATCATCTTTGGGCCCTTTCCAGTGATCTTGTCTATGTTCTCTTATTTCCTCAGCTTGTGGGTGTTCTCTTTTTTTCTCGTTTAAGTAATACTTCTTTTATTTTTGCTTTTGCCATGGGAAGTATTTCACGCACTGTCTTTTATTTTCTTTGTGAAGAAATTCAGTGGTTTCAGTTATGGCCTTATCGAAGCATCTGTGTTGCGTTGTCTTTTATGACTCTTTTTACCTGCGAGTTCTTTTTAACAAGGAAGGAAAAAAATGAAGACTTATTCCAGTTTCATGGGAAATATCAAAACAATTGAACAAGACTTTTTTGAAAAAATTGATCCTGTTACGCAAAAAGTTGTTTATCGCTGTGCTGTGGCCCATGAAGAAGCAATGGAGATTGCTATTAAAATGGCACAGGAATCTTCTTTAATTTGGAGAAAAAAAACCCTCAAAGAAAGAAGTGATGTTCTTCTTGAAATTGCTTCTCTTTTACAGGCCTATAAAAAAGAGCTTTGTGATCTTGACTGCCTCGATACAGGACGACCCATCAGCGAATTGATGAGCGTTGATGTAGATTCCAGTATTGAAAATCTTCAGTATTTTGCGAAAGAGAGTGTCTATTCGACGCTTCTTCCTCAAATGGAATATCACGAAGATTACAATTTAGAGAAAACCCATCATCCCTACGGCATCTGTCTTGGTCTTGGTGCTTTTAATTATCCATTGCAAGTGGCCTGTTGGAAATTGGCCCCTGCTTTTATAGCGGGAAACAGTATGATTTTTTGTCCTTCTGACCATACTCCTCGATCGGCCCTTCTCCTCGCGGAACTTATCAATAAAACCAGTGCACCAGAAGGTCTCTTTAGTGTTCTTTTGGGGGGAAGGCGAGTGGCGCCTAAACTTGTAGAAGATGGGCGTATTAGTCATATTTCTTTGACGGGTTCTGTTCCTACCGCCCAAAAAATTATCGCTGCTTCGAGCAAACATTTAAAAAAG
Source organism: uncultured Oligoflexia bacterium (assembly GCA_937898585.1). Lineage (GTDB taxonomy): Bacteria > Bdellovibrionota > Bacteriovoracia > Bacteriovoracales > Bacteriovoracaceae > CALDHR01. The sequence goes on along the minus strand of CALDHR010000278.1, from coordinate 10,850 downwards.
ACGGTAATGGAGCTTGGCGGAAAATCTCCTCTTCTTATTTTAAAAGATGCCCATGTAGAAGAGGCCGTAAAAGGTGCTCTTATGGCCAACTTTTATTCACAAGGAGAAATTTGTAGTAATGCTACGCGCGTTTACGTGCATGAATCAATCTATGATTCTTTTCGCTCTCTTCTTGTTGAAAAAATGAAATCAATTCGTCTTGGGGATCCTTTTTGTGAGAAGACGCAGATGGGCCCTCTTATTTCTAGTGAACATACGGCACATGTTCTTTCTATTATTAAAGAAGGGTTGAAAAACGAGGGAAAATCTTTTCAGGCCGGAGAGGTGCGCGGTAATTATTTTCCTCCCATGCTTATTGAAGATGTTGATGATGATAATCTCATTGCTCAAGAAGAACTCTTTGCTCCCGTACTCTGTCTTTTTTCTTTTAAGAGTGAAGAAGAGGTTATTCATCGGGCCAATAAAACACTTTATGGACTCTCTGCGGGAATTTTTTCTCAAAATATTGAACACGCCCAAAAAGTTATGTTGCAGCTAGATGCCGGTTCTTGCTGGATTAATAATTACAATGTTACTCCTGTGGGGATGGCGTTTGGTGGTACTAAAATGTCGGGACGCGGACGTGAAAATGCTCAAGAGGCCCTTAGTGATTACAGCTGGATGAAGACGACTTACATTGAAAAAAAGAAGGTCGATTGTCCTTATTTTTAAATTTTTTAGTTTTATTTTTAGTTGAGGCGTAAAAAATGAAAAAAGATTTTGATTATATTATTGTGGGAGGGGGGACGGCGGGTTCTGTTTTGGCCGCTCGTTTGACAGAAAAAAAAGCAGGTAGTGTTTGTTTAATTGAGGCCGGCCCCAGTGATGAAAATGAAAAAGAGATTCTCGAGCTTCTCAATTGGCCAAATTTGTTAGAGACAAAATGGGATTACGATTACACTATTGAAAAGCAGGTGCGCGGCAATAGCAGCATTCGTCATTCGCGGGCCAAAGTTTTAGGAGGATGTAGTTCGCATAATTCTTGTATTGCTTTTAAAGCACCTCAAAGTGATTTTGATGAATGGATGGCCCTTGGGGCAAAGAGTTTCACGAAAGAAAAAGTTGATTCTTATTATAAAAAAGTTTGGGAGTCTGTTCATACGGAATATGCCGACTCTTCAAATGCTTGTTCTTTGGCCTTTGTGGAGGCAGCACAAGAATTAAATTTTCCTTTAAAGAAATTTAATCAAGAAGAGCATGGAAGAGGAGTGGGTCTCTTTGAGCTCAATAAAAAGGGAAATCTTCGTCAGTCATCTTCTGTTTCTTATTTGCATCCTCTTTCGCGCTGGATAGGAACAGATCTTACGATTTTATTTTCTACGAAGGCCACGAAGGTTCTCTTTGAGAAGAAGGTTGCTGTTGGTGTGAGTGTTATCATGGAAAATGGTGCAGGAGAAAAGAGAGAAGATATTTTGCGGGCCCATAAAGAAGTCATTGTTTGTGCGGGGGCCTTTGATACGCCTAAGCTTCTTTTGCTTTCGGGAGTTGGCAGTAGAGAAGAGTTGATGAAGTTTGATATTCCTCTTGTGAGTCATTTGCCGGGAGTTGGAGAGAATCTCTTGGATCATCCAGAGGGGGTTATTCAGTGGGAGGCCTCAAGGCAAGTTCCAGAAGAGTCTACTCAGTTTTGGGAGGCGGGGTTATTTGAACATGTTCTTGATACGCATTCACCAGACTTAATGTTTCACTTTGGAACAGTTCCTTTTGATAGTCATACGAAGGCGTTAGGGTATCCTAGCGCGGAAAATGTTTTTTGTCTGACGCCCAATGTGGCGCGTGCCAAGTCGCAGGGAAAAGTGACACTGAAGGGCGCTCATCATGAAGTTCCTCCTTCCATTGATTTTCGTTATTTTACGGATGAAGAATCTTATGACGAGAGAGTTATGACAAAGGGAATTGAGCTTGCGCGGATGATTGTGATGGAGACGTCTTTGAGAAATTGGGTAAAAAGAGAGTTGACGCCGGGAAGTGGGGTGACTTCTTTTAAGGATCTTTCTCATTATGTGCGAAGGACGGCCAATACGGTTTATCATCCAGCGGGTACGTGTAAGATGGGTAGCGAGAAAGATGAAATGAGTGTGGTGGATGGTGATTTTAAGGTGCTGGGGGGAATTGAAAAATTGCGGGTTGTTGATGCCAGTGTTTTTCCTTCCATGGTGAGCGTGAATCCCAACATGACGTGTATGATGCTGGGAGAAAAATGCGCCGATTTATTGACTTAACACCAAACGGTGCCAGCAACTAAATGGTAGCAATAGTGTGTCATTTTTTTAATCCATCTCTTGAATTTCAGGAGAATAAAGCTTGCAGGTAACAGCACTAGGTGTGGAATAAGAAAAAGGTTTAAGATTATTCCACGTGTCACGTCTTCGGCCATTTTGCCATTGAACACGGAGGAGTTCTTCTAGGTATTTTGTAAATTGTTCCACCGTCTTTATGTTTTGACTCACCTCTTTTCTCGGTAGGGTTGTATGATAATTTCTTCGCTTTAGTTGTGGCCAAAATCTTTTTTCATCTTGTTCACCAAGTCCACCTATATAACTTTCCTCTGTTTCTTTCTTCTTTCTCCAACTTATATCCATTGCTAATGCATCACCAAGATACCCTCCCCGGCGCAAAGGAAAAAGAGGACGAGGGGATCCTTGTTTTAAAAGAGAATGTCGTTGCAAAAAAAGTTCTACTAGAAAACGCTTCTCTTTTCCTCTTTCAGTGGCAAAACATTCAAATTGAAAGGCAACTCGCCGAGAAGAGCGAAAGAAATAAAAAGGATTTCTTAAGAATTTTTCTAATTGAAGTGTCTCTTGTATTTCAGACAAATGTTTTTCTTCGAGATAAAAATCTCTCAAATCTTTCATCTCATCTTCTTCTTTTCTCATGCCGAGAATTTGTTCACCTTTATTGAGCCAAGATAGTTGATCTGATCCAAGGCGGTGTAGTCCCTCGGTAAAAAGTGGATCTAATGTTGCAAGAGCATCAAACTCACAACTCATAGCGAATCGAGAAGAACACAAGAGAAGAAAAAACAAGATGGTACTCTTTGCTGGCCTCATGACTTTTCCTTTAATAAAAATTAACAAGAATATTTTCTCCCTCATAAAGTATTTCAAGAAAAAGTGCAGCATTATTTTATTGACAATTTTTTTTGTTTCCCTCATCTTCCCCGCGGCAATTCCATCAACAAAGGTGTTCTATGTTTTCACTCATCAAACGATTAAAAAAATTCTCTCTTTTAAGTATGATTTTTGCTTCTTTTAATTTGGCGATTTCTCCCATTGCTTATGCTTATAGTGAAAGTGAAGCAGAAGAATTAAAAGAGAAAGTCCAGCAATTAGGAGCAGAGCTTCTTTCTTCTGTGCAAGGAGAAAATGGTCATTTAAATGTCGCTCAAATAGAAGGGCTTCTTCGAAAACTTCAAGCCTCTCTTCCCGCCATTGAGCTATGGATTAATGAACAAGGGACGCAGCAAGAAAAAGAAGAGTTTCAAGAAAAGGTAGCACAATTACGCAGTCTTTTAGCGACTTTAAGGCAAGATGAAGAGAGTGAAAAAAAGGGACCTTCTCTTTTTGAAAATCTTTTTGGAGGGAGCAAAGCGACGAGTGCTCTAGAGAGCGGTTCTGATATCGAATCAGGGACTCTTTGTAATGAAGGTTCATCATCATTAAGAGAAAGAGATTTATCTTCTAATCTTGCGGCCTTTTGTCCTCTTTTACCCACAGAAAAGCAGGCGGCCGAGTTTCAGGCGTTATTGGTGAGTACAAGTAGTGATGTAGCTTCCTCTCTTGATGTCACAGAGCTCATAAAAGAAATGAAAAATGAATGTGAGAGAGGAGATGATCCTTCAGGGGAGGGTGTCACTATTAGCATTAGTATTCCTTGTATTATCTGTCTTCTTATTATTGCCTTTGGTATTTATAGTGCAGTTGTTCTCCTGGCCTTTCCTAAAAGCGGTGCGAATATTTACAAGTAATGTTTTTTTAAAATAAATAAAAAGTTAAGAGAAGAAATTTATAAATGATAAGAACATATCAATTTTTCTTCTCTTTTCTTTTTTTCTCTCTGCTTTTTCTGACCTCGCCAAAGATTTATTCTAGTTATACTCAGCGTCTTCAATGTAATCTTCAAGGAGGTGAGTATAGTGAAGAGGTTTTAGATCTTTTTGGCCCTTCTTACGGTCATCCTTTTCGCCATCCCTATACCCATTTTTTTTCTCCCTATTGTTCGTCTCTTGTTTGTGCTCAAGTAGTGGATTATTTTCGTTACACTCATCGCACACCTAAAAAGCAAGGACTTCAAACGGCCCCCCTATTTGGTCGCAAAGAAGATATTTTTTCTTTTTTCCCTCGAGAGAGAGGCATTAGTGAAGTTAATTTGTATAACTTTTTTTCTTTTTTTGAATCAGCTTGTTTGCCATCGAGGTGTCATCTTCAAGAAGATTATTTTCTAGAGTTGAAAGTTATCTTTGCTTATCTACAAATTCATGTTCACTATGATGAGAGAGAAGGGGATCTATCATTAGACTTAAAAAAAGTTCTTGCTAGTAGAAGTCTTGTGATGATGGATGATTTAGAAAAAAATCATGCTTGTTATCTTTTTGGATATCGAGAAGTGATTTGTAGAAAAAAAGATAAAACAGTACTTTTTCGTACAACGCACTTTCATCTTTATGATCCTCTTTTGGGTTTGAATCAAACGAGGTGGGTAAGTGAGGGGGAGTTGAGGAAAAAAAGGGTTAAATTTACTTGGGTGCAAAAAAAACCTAATGGGAAACAAGGAGAAAATATCACTATTATGTCTAACAATCCTTTGAGAACTCAAGCTAATTTAACAAAGAATAAAAAGGTGCCAGCAACTAAATGGTAGCAACCATGCGTTATTATGACACACTATTGCTACCATTTAGTTGCTGGCACCAATTTTTTTATGTTGTCTTGAATGCTTTGGTTTTGTCCAAAGACGGCCTGACCGGCCACCAAAATATCGGCCCCTGCTTGCGTAAGTTCGTTGGCGTTGCTTGCATCCACGCCTCCATCAACTTCAATGAGAAACGAGTCGCCTCTTTTTTCCCGCAATTCCCTCAGCTGCTGAATCTTATGCAGCGTAGAAGGGATAAATTTTTGTCCCGAAAATCCCGGATTAACACTCATCAAGAGAACAATATCAACAAGAGAAAACAGCTCCTCATCGATAAAACTCAAAGGAGTCGCAGGATTAAAAGAGATGCCCACCGAAGGAAAATAACTGCGGATATTCATAATCGTCCGGTGCAAATGAGTCACTGTCTCCACGTGAACCGTCACATTGTGCAAGGGAAGCTTCAGCTGAAAAAAGCGCTCAATGAGCTCGTCGGGATTTGTCACCATCAAATGAGCATCTAGCGGGATAGAAAGATTAGTCTTACTGATGGCCTTTAAAAGAGGCTCCCCAAAAGTGAGCTGCTGAGTGTAATGCCCATCCATAATATCCAGATGCAAAAAAAGTTTTTGCGTTTTTTGATGAATGTCTTCGAGTTTCAAAAGATCTTCTTGAAGATTCAAAAAATTGGCAGACAAAAGACTTGGCGCCAAAGTAAAGTTTGCAACAGTAGCAGTGGCCTTATTTTTTTTCATGATGTTTTAATCCTCGCAAAAAATCAGTATCTTTCATGGCCGCCTTCCCTTCAGGTTTTACTTCCGTAAAGCGAAGCGTCCCCACGCGGCAGTGAAAAAGAAGTTGCTGATTTTTGGTTTCAATAAAAGGTTCCCCCGTAAGAGTTTGTGTCTCAGAGATCATCTCGGCCTTCAAAACCTTAACTCTTTTTCCCTCAATGAGGCAATAAGCAGCAGGCCAAGGGTAAAAGGCGCGTATTTTTCTTTCCATTTCAATGGCCGAATCTTTTTCAAGATTTAAATAGGCCTCTTCTTTTTGAATGAGAGGAGCAAAAGTAACATCTTCTTCTTTTTGTGTTTGGTACTTGAGAGATTTTTCAACTGCTTTTGTTATAAATTCTTGAACTAATAAAGAGCTCAACTCTGCCAATGAACTTGTCAGTGACTCAGTGGTCTCCGTCTGCAAAAGAGGAATTGTTTTCGTTAAAACCACATCTCCAGCATCCATCTTTTTTACCATTTTTTGCAGAGAAACTCCCGTCTCTCTATCGCCCTTCAAAATAGCGTATTGAATAGGGGCCGCCCCACGCCAGCGCGGTAGTAAAGAAGTATGGATATTAAAGGCGCCCACTTGAGGTAAAGCGAGAACCTTGCTGCTGAGAAATTGCGAAAAGGCAAAAACTAATAAAATGTCAATTTCTTCTTTTTTGAAAAAATCAAAAAGAAATTCATCTTTATTAATGTTTTCTGTTTGATGAAATAAAAGGTTGTTTTTTTTGCAAAATTGAACAACGGGCGGGGCCATTATTTTCATCCCTCGCCCCTGTTTCATGCTTATTTTTGAAACAACGAGTTTTAAGTTAACATGAGGATTCTCATGGAGTTCTTGCAGGGTAGGAAGAGCAATATCAGGAGTCGCACAAAAGACAACATTTAACACTTAACCACCTGCCTTGAGGTACTTTTGTAATTTTTTGCGGTGAAGAGATTTTTTAAAACTGCTGATGTGATCGAGAAAAGTAACCCCTTCTAAATGATCCATTTCATGTTGAATGCAAACGGCCCACTCATCGCTAATCATCACTCGATGTGTCTCTCCTTTTAAATCTTCAAATTCTAATTCAACCTCACTGGGGCGGGTAATCTTTTCAGAAATTCCGGGTAGGCTCATGCAGGCCTCTTCATAATCACGCGTCTCTTCTGATGACTTGAGAATACGCGGATTGATGAAAATAATAGGACCAAAATTTTTAAGACGGTATCCTGGAATCACGACGCTCTTATCTGCTTGATGGCCAAGAGGAGTAGAATCATCTTCTTCTAAGTGTTCAAGATCAAAACCCATATCTACAATAATAAGATTGAGATGAACACCTACCTGGGGAGCGGCAAGGCCCACACCAGGATAATGATACATGGTAAAGAGCATTTTTTTCACAAGCTCTTCTAGAGATTCATCAAACTTAGTCACAGGAAGTGATTTTTTGGTAATATGGGGGTGGGGAAAGACGTAAATTTTCATCTTTTCCCCTTTTTCAGGGAGCATGTAATTTTTGAGAGCGTATGGGGCCAGAGCATCGTTTTTTTGCATAAAAGAGAACCTACGTTGTGCGTTTTAAAAATAATCAATAAAAGAAAGATTTCTCCGGAAAAGAGGTTTTAGTCAACTCAAAGAGACGAAAAGAAAGAAAAAAGCTTGCTGAAAATGGCCAAAAACTGGCGAGTTCCCCAGAGAAGAGCTTTTGAAGGGGGATTTTGCTGGCATTTTTCCACCCAAGACGAAGAATAAAGATAATAGAGGCGCACGAGACTCACTCCAAAAGGAAATTGAATGAGTTTGTTTTTAAAAAGGCGCAAATTAACAGTGATGGGATGCTCTTCGCCGTAGCAATAAGTGGCGATAAAGCATTTCTTGGAACTAATAAAGATTTTTTTATAGGCAGCATCAAAATCTTTCTTATGGCGTACTTGTTTACGGCGAAGATACTTTCTCAGCATCTCACCATTAAACACCTGGTATTTAGAATTGACGGTAAAGTCGATAAATTTTTGAAGACAGCGCTGAAACTCCATCTCAAGGTTGGGAGCATTGTCGTAAATGCGGGCCAAATCAAAGAAAAGATGGCTGATGAGCATCAATTCTGACATATCTTTTTCTTTATCAAAGAGATCAGGATTAAGTAGATTCTCACTGACTTCTTTGACTTCAGCGAGGATTTTCAGATAACCATTATATTGCTTAATGGCCTGCATGAAATTTTGGTTGTTGTAGGCCTCTTTGCCTAGTTTTACCAAGGTAATTCGTTGAGCATAGCGGGCATTGAGCTGTTTGAGGTTCTTTTTTTCTTCCATGATTCTTTATCGGCAGTTGACTTTATTTTCTTAGGCCATCAATCTAAAAAGTAAATTTCTCAATGGTATAAAATTAAATTTATTTAATAACGAGGTTATCTCTTGGACAAAAAAATTGGAACTCTCTTTGGTGTTTTTATTCCTAACGTCACCATGATGTTTGGGGCCATTTTGTTTTTGCGCCTTGGCCCTGTAAGTGGTCATGCCGGTATGCTCACAATTCTTGGTGTTTTGGGATTCTCTCTTCTCATTATGAGTATAACCAGTGCTTCCATTGCTTCCATGGCCACTAATATGGAAGTAGGGGCCGGCGGTGTTTACTATCTCATTACGCGAACCCTCGGCGTAGAAATTGGTGGGGCACTAGGTCTTGCCACTTATCTCTCGCAACTTCTCTCTCTTTCTTTGACGGTGAGTGGTTTTTCTTTTTATATCGTAGAACTTTTTCCCAACCTCTCGCTTACGGGGGTGGAAGTGGGAACCCTTGCCGTTTTATCTCTTATTTCCAGCTCTTCGGCAAAGTTTGCCCTGAAAATTCAAGGCGTCATTATGATTGTCTTGATTCTCTCTATTGTGGCCATCTTCTTTGGAAGTCCTCGCAATATTACAACTCCTGTGGGTCCTCCGCTTTATCCAGGAGGAACTCTTGGCTTTTGGGCCTCCTTTGGTCTTATTTATCCCGCCGTGACAGGGATTGAGGCGGGAATGGCCCTCTCGGGTGCGCTGAAAGATCCAGGAAAGTCTTTGAGCTTCGGCAACATGAGTTCGCTGATTTTTGTAGGAATTTGTTATGTTGCTATTGCCGTCTTCGCCATCTTAAATATTCCTCACGATGTTTTAATAAGTAATCCTCTCTCTTTTAACGAATACTCACACTTTAGCTCTCTTATTATGGTGGGGATTTTTGTGGCCACCCTTTCCAGCGCACTAGGAAGTCTTTTAGGGGCCCCGCGAATGCTTCAGTGTCTCGCCGATGACGGTATCCTTTTTTCTTTTTTGGGAAAAACCTACGGTCCCATGCAAGAGCCGCGTATTTCATTGGCCCTCACCAGCGTGCTGACGGCCATTATTATGATTTATACCACTATCGATAATATCATTCCCATGCTGACAATTATTTGTCTTATTAACTACCTTCTTCTCAACTTTGTTTCGGCCCTTGGAACATTGATGAATGCTCCTAGTTGGAGACCGCAGTTTAAGGTGAGCTATTTAATTTCATTTTTAGGCGTTATTCTCATCGTTGTGGCCATGATGAAAGTTAATCTCATTCAAAGTGCCATTGCTGTTTTAATTATTATTCTCTTTTATGCTCTTCTTAAACGGCGCAATCTCTCTGTGAGTTTTAGCGATTTTCGCGGCAGTATTATTTTCTTTTTTTCGCGCATGGCCCTTTATCGTCTTTCGCAGACAAGTGAAAATTCTTTGAGCTGGCATCCTAAAATTTTAGTTCTCTCCTCTGGCTCACTCTCTCACCCCAAAACGGCCTGGGTGGCCAATGCCATCGCTCGCCAGTGCGGTCTTTTGACTTTTACCTCTGTTGTCCCTGAAGACTGGGGCGATGCTCAGCGCATTGAACAGACGAGAAGTGCTCTTGAATCATTTTACACCAAACAAGAAATTCCCTGCCTTGCCGAAGTGCAAATGAGCAATAGTCCCAAAGAGGGACTTCTCAATCTTATTAAGGCCTATGGAATTGGCCCTATTCGTCCCAATACGGTGCTTATCCCCCTTGATGAGAAAAATGTTATTAGCGATGAAGTCATTGAGCTCATTAAGTGCTGCCAGCTCAATGAAAAAAATGTCATTTTAGTTAAAGATGATGTGGGAATTAGTGAAGAAGTCTTTTCCCAGCGCCTTTATAGCGAGCAAAAACGATTGGATATTTATTGGGATTCCAATAACCGCGAAAGCTTTGCCTTTCTCCTCAATATCGTCAAACTCATGACAGACTCCGTTTATTGGAGTGATGCGCGAGTGACTCTTAAATCCATCGTTGAGATTCCCGAAGCAGCAGCAGGATTAGGAAATTATCTTAAAGAGTTTGTGAAGAAAGATGGACTCAAAATGAAGGTGAAAATTTTTACTCAGGAAGAACAAGACAGTATAAGCACAGGGGCAAAAACACACCTCTTTGCTGTCCCTTTTCGCAAAATAGAAGAAGATGAATCCATGGAAGATTACTTTTCTTATCTCAGTAATCACACGGAGAGTTTTGCTGAAAGTGGCGTTGGTCTTTTTGTCTGTTCCATGGACAAAGTATTTCATCACGAGAATTATAAATTGTCCTAGATGGATGGCCAACTCAAAGTTAAAAGTGAACGGAAAGCGAGAATGTTAAATCGCGACTTTTGTCAGTCTTCTTGCTATTTTCAGGACCAAAAAAAGTAGTATTTTTGAGGGCCACATCGGCAATTACGCGTGCCCCCATCCAAGAGAGACCAACTCCATTTCCTTTCTCTTTTCGTCCTTCATTGTGAAAGATACCTCCTCGCAAAAAGAAGTCTTTAAAAAAAGAAATCTGCAACGCACCTTTATAAAAATAAGAGTCTGATGCCGTTTGGTAATAATTAAGTCCTCCATCGGCCATAAGGACAAAAAGACGGTTAAAGTAATACTGAACACCAAGCTCTGCCGTTGATTCTTCAGGAAGAGACTCAAAAGGATCATTGGCCACAAGGCCTACTGTCAATTCTTCGCTGAGAACATGGAGCACTCCCACCGAGACTTGATAAAAAGTTCTCTCTTTTCTTGGTAGGCCGTCCTCGCTTTCTATGGTGTCTGTAGTGCGCTGTCCTCGCAATCCAAAGGCAGAATCTTCACTCATAAGGGAACTCCACGTTCCGGCAAAACGCTGGCGGGTATTGAGCTTTT